>WTJB01000096.1:0-7125 GCA_011526335.1 Candidatus Arcticimaribacter sp. | reverse complement strand
GTGCCTTTGCAGTTTTTGAAGCAATAGACCATTGCGAAAGATCAAGAGATTTTATTTCTCCTTTTACCTTAGAAGTAACCGAGGGGGAATAAGACCAGTTAAAATTTGCTTCTACACTGGGGTCGTTAACAAAAAAATCGCCTTGAAATTCTTCTCCTTTCTTGTTACCCGAAGAGCTGATGGCAACAATATTACGGGAATTCCATTGTAGATTTTCTACGTAAAAATCCCAGCTTAACGCAAGGGGGATGGCTTTTTCTTTCTTAAAACTAGCATCAAGGGTAGCATTGAATTGTGTTATTCTTTTCCCCGATTTTAGGAAAGACAAAGCAACATCTTTCCATTCAGTTTGCATATTGCCCTGCCAAGACCCTGACTGGGTTTCTTTTTCTGCTGTGACATTACCCTCTATATTTCCCCATTTCGAATTGAGCTGAAGGAGCGCAGCATAACGCTGGGGAGAAATTTCTAAAGCAGCTTCTATCTTTCCTTTTTCAGGTAAGGCTACAGGCAATTGATCTTGTTGATCTGCTGATAAAAAAGTATTTAAACCCTGCTTTTCCCAGTGGAGTTGAAATGCTTTGGTTTGAAAAGTAAAATCTGCTCTGTTTTGGAATTGTCCCTCAAAAGCAGTCATCACTTTAATTTTTTGTCCCAATTGGAGCTGCAATACACCTTCCAATCGTTCTAAAGGTCCAGAGAGCGAAAGATTTTTTACGATAAAGTCTGTTTTTGGAAAAGCACCCGCCAAGGACGAAAAATGAGCCGTATGGCTTTTAAGTTCCTCGCACTGAAGATCAAAATAAGCACCTTCAAAATTTATTTTCCCCTCCTTTAAAGGTAGGTATAGATTGGCCGTTCCGACCGTTTTTAATTTATTACTTTCAAAATGCAGGCCCGATAACTGTATACTATCGCCCTTTTTTTGAAAATCGGTCGAAAAAGCATTCACACGATCAACAATTGGAAGATCTCCTTGAAGCTGTTGTAAAGAAAAACGAAAAGTATCTTCCTTATAGCTTATGTTCTTTAGCGATACGTCTGCTTTGTATTTTACAAGACTATCTTTTCGAAAACGGGTGTAGATTCCCTCCTTTATGTTTAGGGATTGTAATAAAAGCGTAAATGCTTTCTTTGAAGGGGGCTGTGTAGCTTTTATTTTTTCGACAAACTGAACCAGGTTACTTTGCGACTCCCCATCATAAAACTTTTCTTTTAAATAGGGCCCCTTTATTTCGACGCTTTCAAAAGAATATTTTCGATTTAAAAAATTGTCAATGGAGGTCAATTCGGTCGTCAACTCTTTCCCAAAAAACAAGGTGTCCTTTTGATGATCACGGATCAAGAAATCATAAAATTTTAAATGACCAAACAGATCAATAGATGCCCGACCAATAGAGACATCCGTTTGATACACCGTACCCAAGCGCTGGGTTAGTGTTTTGGCAATACGGGTTTGCACCCCAGAAGTTTGAAAAAAAACAACCCCTAACCCCAAAACAATCAGGAGAATTAAAGCAAAAATTGACGCGTATTTTTTCTGTTTATTATTGATGGGAATGCCTTATTTTTGTTCTGCTGATAAAGTTAGTAAATGATAAATCAAAAACCATGCTATATTCTGGCAATTGAATCTTCTTGTGATGATACTTCTGCAGCTGTTTTAGAAAACGACCGTGTATTGTCTAACTGTATCGCAAACCAAAGCATACATGAACAGTATGGTGGTGTTGTACCCGAATTGGCCTCACGTGCACATCAACAAAATATAGTTCCGGTGGTTGACCAAGCTTTACAACAAGCAGGCATAGCCAAAGAAGACCTTAGCGCCATTGCCTACACCCGAGGTCCAGGCCTTTTAGGGTCTTTACTTGTAGGGACTTCTTTTGCGAAATCCTTGAGCTTAGGACTTCAAATACCACTGATAGACGTTCATCATATGCAGGCACACATCTTGGCCCATATTATAGATGACCCCCGACAAAACAAACCTCAATTTCCCTTTCTCGGAATAACTGTTTCGGGAGGGCATACGCAGATTGTACGGGTGGAAGATCACTTTGAAATGAAGGAAATCGGTACTACGCTTGATGACGCCATCGGGGAAGCCTTTGATAAATGCGGTAAAATCATGGGGCTAGGGTATCCTGCAGGACCCGAGATAGACCGTAGAGCAAAAGAAGGTAATCCCCATGCATTTTCTTTTCCAATTCCAAAAGTTGAGGGTTTAAATGTTAGTTTTAGTGGGTTTAAAACCGCTGTGATAAATTTCATTCATAAGCACCAACAAAAAGAGGCTGATTTTGTCGATAAAAATCTAAACGATTTATGCGCCTCTATCCAACATACCCTGATCACCATTATCTTTAACAAAATCGAAAAAGCAGTAGTCACAACGGGCATCAATGAAATTGCCATTGGTGGGGGTGTCGCCGCCAATAGTGGGCTAAGAAACAAGCTAAAAGCGCAAGAAACTGAAAAGGGTTGGACGGTACACCTTCCTCCTTTTGCTTACACTACAGACAATGCAGCTATGATTGGTATTGTAGGGTATTTAAAGTACAAAAAGGAACGCTGGGGTTCATTGGATCAAAATGCTTCTGCACGTTTACGTTTTTAGCCATGGATCTTTTTTATCACCCTTCTTTAACATTACTGGACAAACAAATTGAGTTGGATTCAGAAGAAAGTAAACACCTCACCAAAGTTTTACGAAAAAAGAGAGGCGATAAACTCATGATCACCAACGGAAAAGGGTTGCGTGCCCCTGCTACAATAATTGAAATTGCCAGTAAAAAAGTGACGGTAGATCTTGAAGAAATCACTGAAATTGCGCCATTAGCTTACCGTCTCCATATCGGGATAGCCCCCCCAAAAAACATCAGTAGATTTGAATGGTTTTTGGAAAAAGCCACTGAAATAGGCATCACCGAAATCACCCCCCTACTCTGCGACCATTCTGAAAGAAAGAATATAAAATTGGAACGGGCAGAAAAAATCGTGCTGGCTGCCCTAAAACAATCCCAACAAAGTCATTTGCCTACAGTACACCCCATGACTTCCTTCGCTGATTTTGTTGTTGCGCATCCCCAGGCCTGGATGGCACACTGTGCGGAGGGAAAAAAAACAGCCTTGTTTGACCTGGCCAAAGAACAAAAGAACATCACCTTATTGATTGGCCCAGAAGGCGATTTTTCAGCAGAAGAAATAAAGTCCATCGAACTTGCCGTTTCACTTGGGGAACAAAGGCTTCGGACCGAAACCGCCGCCATAGTGGCCTGTCAAACCATTGCGCTTGCCCAATAAGCATTAAGGATTTTACCGTATCTTTAACAATATGAATCCAAGAATTATCTCTCAAGGCATTTTACGTGCCCTAGGCATTCTCTTTGCCATTGCCCTTTTTTTGTATGTACTTTATACCCTAAGTGCTTTGATTGGCTACGTGGTTATCGCAGCCATCATTTCATTAATGGGTCGACCCATAAGTTTCTTTTTACAGAAAAAGATCAAATTGTCTACTACAGTGGCCGCGCTGCTTACCATGACGCTTTTTGTCATAATTATCAGTGGATTTTTTGCGCTCTTTATCCCCATTATAAGTCAACAAAGCGAAAATTTATCCCTTTTAAACATAGGAGATTTTGAAGAGAAAATCACTTTTTTAATTTCAGAGATTGCCACCAAAACACAATGGGACTGGCGCCATTGGCTCTCACAACAAAACCTTACAGAAAGTCTTAATTTAAACGCTTTACCCAATTTCATTAATCTTATTTTAGGTTGGCTCAGCAACTTTACGGTAGGCTTGTTTTCTGTTATTTTCGTTTCTTTTTTTCTACTAAAAGACGCTCAATTACTGGAAAAAGTTTTGTTTGTGTTTTTGGATGATAAAACAAAACCGAGAATAAAGTCATCGCTTGAAAAAATCAAAGATTTGCTTTCACGCTATTTCCTTGGGCTTTCTTTACAAATTAGCATTCTCTTAATCATATACACCATTGTTCTCCTCATTTTTGGCATTCCCAATGCTTTTATTATTGCCTTTTTGTGTGCGCTCTTGAATTTGATTCCTTACATAGGCCCCCTTATTGGAGGGTTACTTATGTTGGTGCTGAGTCTAACGGCCAATATAGACCCAAACCTTAGCCGTATTGATTTTGACAAAAGTCTATATGTTATGATCGGTTTTGTCGTGGGGCAACTTGTCGACAACTTCTTTAGTCAACCCTTTATTTTTTCAAACAGCGTAAAGTCGCATCCTTTGGAAATCTTTTTGATCATCATGATAGCGGGGATTCTTTTTGGAACCCTTGGCCTTATTTTCGCCATCCCGCTATATACAGCCCTCAAAGTGATTTTTAAAGAGTTTTATGCACACAACAAAATTGTACAGTCCTTAACCAAAGACATTTAGCATGAAAATACAGCTTTACATTATAGCCTTTATTTTTATCCCTCTAGCGGGTATAGCCCAAAAGCAAACAAACAATAAACTTACCGAGACAGAACAAAGGATCCTTGAGCAAGTTGCCGCTTATGACAAAGAATCCATCGATTTTTTAGAAAAAGTGGTGAACATCAATAGTGGCACTTTAAATCTAGAGGGGGTAAAAGAAGTTGGCGGTGTCTTTCAAGAGGCCTTTGATGCTATCGGATTTTCAACCGAATGGATTACTATGCCATCAGAAATGAACCGCGCTGGCCATTTATTTGCCCGCAGAAAAGGAAACCAAGGGAAAAAGCTTTTACTCATTGGTCATTTGGATACTGTATTTGAAAAAGATAGCCCCTTTCAACGTTTTGTAAGGCAAGACAGCATTGCCTTTGGACCTGGAGCCAACGATATGAAGGGAGGAAATGTCGTTATTTTGTATGCCTTAAAAGCCCTACATGATTTAAACCTCCTTGACAATAGCACAATAACGGTCGGATTTACCGGAGATGAAGAGCGCACCGGGAAGCCCCTTTCTATTTCTAGAAAAGCCTTAATTGATGCCGCTAAAGAAAGTGATATTGCCTTGGGTTTTGAAAATGCTACAGGATTCAATAATGCTACTATTGCGCGCCGTGGTGCTTCGGGTTGGAAGGTAGAAACGGCGGGGCGTCGAGCACATTCCTCTGGCATTTTTGGAGAAAAAACAGGAGCAGGAGCCATTTTTGAAATGAGTCGTATCCTCTATCAATTTTATACCCAAGTTCGTGGGGAAACCTATCTAACGTTTAATCCTGGCAACCTCTTGGGAGGAACTTTTGTAGACTATGATCCCGCTAAAAGCCGTGGTTCTGCTTTTGGAAAAACCAATGTGGTTGCGCAAACTGCAATAGTACACGGCGGCTTACGCTTTATTTCGGAACAACAGAAAGAAGCTGCACGTTTAAAAATGCAGGCGATTGTTGAAAAGCATCTTCCGTCTACCCAAGCTACAATTACATTTACCGATAGTTACCCGGCCATGCAACCCAGCGAAGGGAATAAGCTTTTACTGGAAAAACTCAGTAAAGTAAGTCAAGACATCGGATACGGAAGCGTGCAAGGCTATGACCCCGGTAAGCGAGGTGCCGCAGATGTATCGTTTGTAGCGCAATACGTAGACGCTCTAGACGGATTAGGCACAATGGGTACAGGTGCACATACCCCAGAAGAAACGGTTGATCTGAGAACGATAAACCCGTTAATCCAAAGAACAGCCTTGTTTATTTATCGTCTAATCCAAGAAAACTAGTTACTGGCTATACTTTTCGAGATACTGTTGCTGCTCTTTTATGGCAGCTATAAATTCATTTTGTAAACGACTGATTAAATCAGCAGTAGACACACTATCTTGAATGGTGGTTACCCCCTGCCCTGCAGACCAAATAGTTTTCCACGCTTTGGCTTCGGCTTTGGCGGCATCTAACTCTTCTCCAAAATCAATTTTTTTGGATTTTGACCACATCTCCTCTGTGATTCCCATCGCCTCTAAACTCGGGCGTAAAAAATTGGCGTTTACACCAGAAACAGCCGCCGTATAGACAATATCACTGGCATTACTCTCAATGATCATCTGCTTGTATCCTTCATCAGCCATACTTTCATCTACGTTTATAAAACGGGTTCCCATATAGGCGAGGTCTGCGCCCATTTGCATGGCACTGGCAATATCTCTACCCGTACTTATACAGCCGGAAAGAAGGATGGTTTTGTCAAAGAATTGACGTACTTCTGCAACCAAAGACATCGGGTTGGTAATTCCAGCATGCCCTCCTGCCCCAGCGGCAACAACAATCAGTCCATCTACTCCGGCCTGAGCTGCTTTTTCTGCATGTCGCTTTTTTATAACATCGTGAAAAACAAGGCCACCATAACTGTGTACTGCATCAACCAATTGCGACACAGCCCCCAATGAAGTAATGATCAATGGAACTTGATGTTTTATACAAATTTCTAAATCGGCTTGTACCCTAGAGTTTGTAGGATGAACAATCAAGTTCACGCCAAAGGGAGCCGCTTTTTTGCCTGTTTCTGCTTCAAAAGCAGCTAAGGCTTCTTTGATCTCGATTACCCAAGCCTCAAAGCCTTCTGAAGAACGTTGATTTAAGGCAGGAAATGTACCTACAATTCCGTTTTTACAACATTCGATGACCAATTGTGGTCCTGAAATTAGAAACATAGGGGCCGCAACTGCGGGGAGTGATAAATCGTTGATAAAAGGTGCTTTCATAGTTATTTTTTTAATAGTGTCCACTCAAAAGAGAAATGCGAAACTACATCGCCTTGTTCGTCTGTCCCAGTAGCATCCATCCAAATGGTTTGCGATGCTCCTGTTTCAACAGTTTTAGCAACAGCAGCTTTTACTTCCAAGCCTTGATCGCATTGAAAGCTAATTCTACCCGTCGCTTTTTTTGAAAAATTTGCTTTGTTGTTCAAAACCAACATCGATATCTTGACGCCACTTTCGCGAATGGCACTTGTCAACAAGACCCCGGTGGCCAATTCTGCCGCCATGCCTTGAACAGCCCAAAACATTGAGTTGAAAGGATTTTGATTTATCCAACGGTGCTTTACTTTGACCGTAGCGCTTTTTTCACTGATTGATTTTACCCGAATTCCCATTAACCAAACAGAAGGCAATTTGAATATGG
>WTJB01000272.1 GCA_011526335.1 Candidatus Arcticimaribacter sp. | reverse complement strand
TTGCTTATTTACTTTATTCCCTGCTTTAACCATAAAGTTGGGTAAGCCCATAGATGCAACAAAATAATCATAGGTTAGCGGTTGAACCGCAATCATGGAAGTAATGTTCTTAAAGGATTTTAAATCCTCTTCCATCCCGTAAGCAAAAAAGGTGGAGGCAGAGCCCATGCAAATACTCAACAGACCAATAGAAGCTTTATTGTAAGCAGGGTGATTGGAAATAAAATTAACCGCACCCCATACATCATTACGCTCCTCTAAGCCCCAAGTAATCCAGTCATTTGATTTAGAAACACTCTCTCCGTGATTCCTAAAATCATACATTAAAACAGTGTAACCAGCATCATTTAGATATTTTGCTTGATTAAGAAATTTGATGTCGGTACTCCATAATGACTTAGAGATAAAGTTTTTCCCCTCAACGGTGTAACCACATCGAGAACATTGGACGCCAAAATGCGATTGAATAATCACTTTGTCGTTATTTCCTTTTATGATCCATCCGGATAATTCTTCCCCATCTTTTGCTGTGAAGGAGACATTTTCATAATCGAGCCCATAATTTTCAGGGCTATCAAATACTGGTGATTTCCCTGGTTTAATCATTAAATCTGAAATTGCTTTACCAAACATAGTTTTTAATTTTTGGTAAAATTGAATATTCAAAACAGGATTTAAATACATAAAAGAAGGAAAATTGTATACTTTTTCAATGCTAAGGGATCACAAATGGAAAAAAGGTATACCCTAAAGTTGCTGTAAAGGCTTTAAACTCTTGATTGATTCTTCCCTTGTTTTTACTTTCTATTTATAGAGTAGACATAGTTATTAAGTATTGGTGGTCCTACCTAGATAAAAGGAAGTTATCGAAATCAGTTTCTTCAAACAAAACATACTCAACGATTGTGGAACTTCCATTTGTGGTATCTGATCGTTGAACTATAAAAACTCTAATAGCTCAACCTTATAAATTGCATAGTTAATCCTGGTCTGAAGAGCTTATCAATCATTAAGAATTTTCATCAAAACATTCCTACTATTACAGTTCAACGGTTTTTACGAAACATTTTTATGTAAACAAAACTTGACATTGTAGATTATATGTTTATTTTTGTCAAATAAACTTTACAAAATTATCGTTGAAAAAATGGATACAGGTTTTTTAATTGCTTTAATTGTTTTGTCCGGAGGAGGAATGATGCTGCTCACCCATAAAAATAAAAGATGAAAGAGGAAAGAAGAAAACATCTTATCAACTTAGGGCTGTGGACTTGGTCTTGGGTTGTAACTCTGGCCATAGCCACATTTGGACCCATATTTATTTGGGAAGATCATAAGGCTTTAACCACATTGGCCATAATCACTAACCTTAGTAATGGTGTACTGATGATTTTGGCCAATAGAAAGTTATTCAACCACTATGACGAACTGGAGCGTAAAATACATTTAGAGTCTTTGGCTTTAACCCTTGGACTCACAATTATAGTAGGGCTAACGTATTCATTATTGGATCAGACCAATCTTATTCCGTTTGATGCGGAAATAGGAGTTCTGGTAGGGTTTGTAGGAGTCACCTATATGATTACTTTATTGGTGAATAGAAAAAGATATCTATGAAAAATAAGGTTAGAGAATTAAGAAAACTTAAAGGTCTAACGCAAGAACAATTGGCAGAAATTATCGGGGTATCTCGGCAAACGATAAATGCAATTGAAAAAGAAAAGTTTGATCCTAGTTTACCCACGGCCTTTAAAATGTCTAAGCTGTTTAATCTCCCGATTGAAGATTTCTTCCTTTTTGATGCCATAGAATAGCTCCTGGATGGAACTTGAATGTTTGGATCAAAACACTTCCCTCTAAATCAGGAATTTACAAAAGCTTCTGGAAAACAATCTGTAGCTCCTTCGCCCATTGCATTGACTCGAAAAATAAATGGGATATAGGAACACTGGTCCGATACATTCTCGGTTGGACAAATCTGACGTTCTCCTTCGATAATTACGGAGTTTTCTAAATGTCTAGAGGTCGAAAGCTTTCGGCCATATTCGTTAAAAAATCCCCCATAGGTTTTGGCCCAAAGCTCCTCCCCTTCTGAATCGGTTTTGATCAGATATACATCCAAATTCCCTTGTCCGAAGGAACTTGTATTTCCAAGGACATAATAGCCGGTGGGGCTTACAAGCACATCCGCTATATAATCCCAAGAATTCCCACCATAGGTCTTTGCCCATTCCAAAACCTCCGTCTTCGAATATTTTTCAAGAATCATATCGCACCCCCGCCCATTCGTAGAAGAACAAGGGGTATTCAAAAAAAGTACGTAACCTCCATCGGCAGTAGCACGCTTAGACGGTTGAG
>WTJB01000110.1 GCA_011526335.1 Candidatus Arcticimaribacter sp. | reverse complement strand
CGTATGGTCTATTGTAGAACATAACGAAAAAGGAGGGGTGTACCGTTCGGATAACGGAGGAGAGAGTTGGGACTATGTAAATGATAGCAGAGCACTACGTCAGCGCGCCTGGTATTATACCAAAATATATGCCGACACCCAGGATGTCGATGGCGTTTATGTCATGAATGTAGCTTACCATCATTCTACCGATGGTGGAAAAACCTTTAAAGCCCATAGAGCCCCTCATGGCGATCATCATGACCTTTGGATCGCTCCCGAAGACAACAAACGGATGATTATTGGCGATGACGGGGGGGCACAAGTATCATATGACGGTGGAAAACGCTGGAGTACCTACCACAATCAACCCACAGCCCAGTTTTACCGCGTTACGACTGACAACGCATTCCCCTACAGAATTTATGCTGCCCAACAAGATAATTCTACCATCCGAATTCGGCATAGAAGCTTTGGCCGTTCGCTTGGCGAGGACGACTGGGAAGCTACTGCTGGTGGAGAATCTGCCCATATTGCGATTGATCCTACAAATGACGAGATTGTTTACGGAGGAAGTTATGGTGGTTTTTTGACCCGGGTAAATCATGACACCGAAAGTGTTCGTGGCATTAATGTTTGGCCCGACAACCCCATGGGTTACGGAGCAGAAGGGATGAAGTATCGATTTCAATGGAATTTCCCTATCGTCTTTAGTAAACA
This sequence comes from Candidatus Arcticimaribacter sp., assembly GCA_011526335.1. Classification (GTDB taxonomy): domain Bacteria; phylum Bacteroidota; class Bacteroidia; order Flavobacteriales; family Flavobacteriaceae; genus Arcticimaribacter. The sequence goes on along the minus strand of WTJB01000110.1, from coordinate 8,061 downwards.
CAATCCCAAAAAGCTGTACACCTTTTCGAACCATGTCCACGTTTCTGAAAATGAAGGACAAAGTTGGGACATCATCAGCCCAGATTTAACCCGAAATGTCCCTGAAAAATTAACCTCCTCAGGAGGATTGATAACTCAAGACAATACAGGAGTAGAATATTATTGTACCCTCTTTGCGGCTAGTGAATCTCCACTAGAAGAAGGACTCTTATGGGTAGGGAGTGATGATGGTTTAATTCATCTTACCCAAGATGGCGGAAAAAATTGGACCAATGTCACCCCAAAAGGATTACCCGAATGGATGATGATCAACAGCATAGAGGCCTCTGCTTTTGCGCCCGGAACCTGCTATGTTGCTGGAACACGTTATAAAATGGGCGACTTTACCCCCTATTTATATAAAACAGAGGATTACGGTCAAAGTTGGACACGCATTACCCAAGGAATCCCAGATGAACACTTTACCCGTGTCCTTAGAGAAGACCCGAAACAAAAGGGGCTTCTTTATGCGGGAACCGAAAACGGGATGTACATCTCTTTTGACGACGGAGGGCATTGGCAAAGTTTTCAGCAAAACTTGCCTTTGGTCCCCATTACCGACCTTACCGTAAAAGACAATAGTTTAATTGTCGCTACACAAGGACGAAGTCTGTGGATGGTGGATGACCTAACAGTAATTCATCAATCCTTACAAAAATCGGCTCGTCCTGAAGCTTTACTCTATAAGCCCAAAGACAGTTATCGCGTACAAGGTAGAGGAGGAAAGGCTTCCCTTACTGCAGGAACTAACCTCCCCAATGGGGTGATTTTTCATTACTATCTAAAAAATTATGATGCTGAAAAAGACACGGTTGCCATTGAGATTACAGAGGCCGATGGGACGCTTATCAAACGTTTCGCCTCCACCGATAAAAAGAACGCACTAAAACCTCAAGCTGGTGGGAACCAATGGGTATGGGACATGCGCTATGATGGTGCTGAACGTCTAAAAGGAATGATCTTTTGGAGTGCTTCTTTTTCTGGGGCCAAAGCCGTCCCAGGGGAATACAAAGCGGTACTCACGGTAAACGGTGCTTCCCAAATACAAGATTTTACCATTTTACCTAGCCCTAAGGCAGAGGCTACCATTACCGATATGAAGGCGCAATTTACGTTTGTCAAAGCGGTAAATACAACCGTAGATAAAGCGCATAAAGCCATCAAAAAAATTAGAGCTTTAAACAAAAAACTCAAAGACTTTGAAGGAAACTATAAAGAGGAAGAGATGGCAAAAACTTTAATTTCCGAATCGAAAGCTTTACGGGAACGTCTAGCTGCCATAGAAAAAGCCTTATATCAAACCCAAAATCGAAGCAATCAAGATCCCTTGAATTTCCCGATTCGTCTGACGAACAAATTAGGTCATTTGAATCGTTTAGTAACAATGAATGACTTCCCGCCCACAGCACAAGACGAAGCAGTGCGTAAAGAACTTACGCTTGCTGTAGAAGAACAGTTGACCCTTTATCAAGGGTTAATGGAAAAGGAGGTTAAAGCATTTAATGCAAACTATAAAACCCTACAACTCGATTATTTAAAAGAATAGCAAAACGCCCTCCTTGCGAGGGCTACTTTTTTATTTCGACAAGCATTTCATTTCGACGATTATAAAATTTGAAGGGCGCATCGTAGGAAAGTAATTGGGGTTTCCCAACAAGCGACTTCCCCGCTACCCTTAGTGCTTTAAGTAATTCTTGGGTATAGGTTTTTACTTTAGTAGCGTTTGCGTATCCGCCAAACGAAATGGCTGCATAATACCCCTCGGCAGATTCATAAACTTCGGTATTGGCCGCCACAGCAGCGGGAGCTTCTCCTTTGTACTTACTCGGTAAAACAAACTCCATAACTTCGGTATCGCCTTCAGAAAAAATATAGACGGGTGTGGTCATGGCAATTTTCTCTTTTTTAACGTTATGACCAGAAATGTATCTGAACAAGGTGTTAAAGTTATTGTTCTTTGATGTTCTCCCCTTCGTTTTGACTTTCATTGCTGGGGGATAATAGCGTATCTCTACTTTACCGAGTTGTTCTACCACCCGATATTTTTGGGTTTCGTAGCCCTGGAAAAGGACAAAGAGGGTCATAAAATAAATGTGCATTTTTATGCTAAAGATAAAGAATGCTTGACGAAAAAAGGGTTAACGATTTTTTCGGCGTAAACGTTCTTTTTCGACGGAGAAGAGGCCAAAAGAACTGATCTGAATATAATGCGACAAGAGTCCTACCCCCCAGCCTAAAAGCGGGAAATAGGCCCAATTGATGCGACCATTGTCAAAATAATCTAGCGCAAAGAGGCCTAGATTGATCAATACATAGGTAAAAAGGTGTTTTTTGAAGCCTACAGAGGCTTCTGCGCGTTCTTGTAATTCTTGTTCTGTCATGTCAATTTGATTTAAAAAAATTTGGGAAAAATACAGGGGTTTCTTTTTTGTATTGTTGGTAGGCCGGATCATCCCCCCATTTCTGATCAGCGCGTTCTTCTAATAAATTCACCCCGCTTACTTTGTTGAGTAAACCATAAACGAAACAGGGAGTGATAAGGGCTAGCCATTGCGGTCCCTCAAATACGGGTAGAGCGATAAGGGTGATGCCTGTCCACAAAACCCATTCTCCTACATAATTGGGATGACGCGATTGTGCCCACAGTCCACTATCGATGAATTTACCTTTATTGTTTAGGTCTTTGTTAAAAGCGGTTTTTTGATGATCGGCCAAGACCTCGTACCCCCAACCTACAAGCCAAAGCAAAGCACCTAAGCATAAAAAAATAATTTCCTTTTTTGGGGGAGAAGCCAATGCAATCAATGCAGGATAGGTACACATAAAGACCCACAATCCTTGCAACATCCAAGCCAATAAAAAACGAGTAAAGGAGGTTTTGATTTCGTCAAAACGACCATCTTTCCCCACGCGTTGTACACGCGTAAACAAAAAACTACTCAATCGGATGGCCCATATCCCAATCAAGACGACTAACACAAGAGAACGTAAATCCCAACTCCCGTAAAGTTGCTGATGCCCATAAGCCATAAAAGCTAAGGCAGAAAGATAAGTAAGGCCGCCGGTAAGATCATAAAAATGCTCGGTCTGGGCCCAATAAGAGGGTAAAAACATCAAGACTTGTATTCCAAAAATAAGTAGGGCTGCTTGTGCCAAAAGGGGAGAATTTGAGACCGGGGTTCCCGCATAGACCAGCCCCCCTACAAAGAGTAGGATAAAAAGAATAAATAGCAGGCGTAATGCGTTATCTTTCATCTTTACTTATTTTTGAAGTAAGGTAAGCATATTTCCATAAACCCGTGATTCGAAAAGCCGAACCTCAAGACATTACACGCATCAAAAAGATTACCGAAGCCTGTGCACGGCACATGATTTCGCAGGGTATTTTTCAATGGAATGAACACTATCCTGATCTGGCTATTTTAACCCAAGACGTACACGAAAAAACCGTATATGTTTTTGAACAAGCGGGAGAAATAGTCGGGACCGTAATGTTCTCCTATAACATGGATGCATTTTATTCAGATATCGCGTGGCTTACCCCAAATCAAAAACAATTGTACGTGCATCGACTTGCGGTACACCCCACACAGCAAGGAAACGGAATTGCGCGAAAATTAATGGACTATGGTGAGGCCATGGCAAAGAAAAACAACTGCCTATCGGTTCGCTTGGATACCTTTAGCCGAAACCCACGAAACAATCGTTTTTATCAAGCGCGAAAGTACCAACAGGTAGGAGAAGTTTATTTTGCCCAAAAAAGCCCCTACCCCTTTTACTGTTATGAAAAGGTTTTAGTCTAAGCTATAAATTCTACTTTCCCAAGGAGATAATTCGGTGGCCAAAACCTCGGAATAATTGGATTGAATAAGGCTATGGTTTTCCTCCGTTAATTTCCAATTCGTTGGCGTATCGCTAAAATTATGAATCACCAAAAAAGTAGCTTCCTGATCCCAGCGTTTATAGCAATACAAGTGAGGATCGGCAGGAAGAAGGTCTTTGTATTCCCCATAAATTAATGTAGGATGCGCTTTGCGTAATGCGATGATTTTTCGGTAGTAATGCAAAATAGAATTCGGGTCTTTTTCTGCGGCATCTACGTTTATTTGAGCATAGTTTTCATTGACCGGAATCCAAGGGGTATGCTGAGAAAACCCTGCGTTTTTTGCATCACTCCACTGCAAGGGCGTACGGGCATTGTCTCGGCTTTGCCAATGGACCGCTTTTAAAAATTGATCCATGTCTTTTCCTGCGGCTTCTGCCGCTGCCCATGCATTTCGGGTTTCTACGTCATCATAAGCATCGATATGGTCATGCGACACATTGGTCATTCCTATTTCATCACCTTGGTAAATGTAGGGGGTGCCTTTTAAGGTCATCAATACCGTAGCCAATAACTTGGCTGATTTTTCACGGTATTCACCGTCATTCCCGAAGCGAGAAACAATGCGCGAAAAATCATGGTTCCCTAAAAAGATACTGTTCCAACCTGTTGTTCCAAGAGCCTCATCCCATTGGCTAAAAATGGCTTTAAACCGAATAAAATCTACAGGAACAGGATCATACTTTCCGTCAGGACCAAAATCAAGGGTAAGGTGATCAAAATGAAAGACCATATTCAGCTCTTTCTCTTGATCGGATACATAGCGAGGGCCATGTTCTAAATTGACCCCTGGTCCTTCTCCTACCGTAACAATATCGTATTTAGAAAGCACCTCTTGGTTCATTTCTTTAAGGTAGGTGTGAATTTTTGGACCGTTGGCATATACTTTTTCCATGACATCAATAAAAGACATGTCTTTTGGAACATCCTTGTATTCCGTTCTTTTAGAAATCAAAGAGATAACATCCATACGGAAACCATCAACGCCCTTGGCAAACCAAAAATCGATAATGGCATAAATTTCTTTTCGCAACTGAGGATTTTCCCAGTTCAGGTCCGGTTGCTTTCGGGTATAAAGATGGAGGTAGTATTCTTCTGTTTCGGCATTCCATTCCCACGTACTGCCATTAAAAACCGATTGCCAATTGTTGGGGGGCGTATCTGGGCTGCCTGCTTTCCAAATGTAATAATCGTGATAGGGGTTGTCTTTCCCCTTTTTGGCTTGTTGAAACCAAGGGTGCTCGTCAGAACTGTGATTGGCCACCAGGTCCATCATCAATTTTAACCCGCGTTTGTGCATCTCCGCTAGAAGTTGATCAAAAGCGACATCACCTCCAAATTCCTCACTTATTTTTCTGTAATCTGAAATATCATAGCCGTTGTCATCATTAGGAGATTCATAAACAGGACACAACCAGATAATGTCGACCCCTAAAGATTGTATGTAATCTAATTTTTCAATAATTCCATATAGATCGCCTATTCCATTTCCGGTCGTGTCTTTAAATGAACGGGGATATATTTGATAGACGATAGAGGATTTCCACCAAGTTTTTGTCATGATATACTTTGTACTATTGATGTGTGCTAAATTTCAGATAAGCCACGCTTAAATGTTTAAACCCTACAATTTTACTAAAAAAAAGCAGATAGATTTTCTTTTTTTGCCCCAAGATTTAAAATACATTTACACTATGGTGAAAGAGATAATACGCAAAGTTGGAGCACAAGTAGAGCATTATTTAGAAGAAAGTCAAAAGGGAAATACTCCTGCCCTAAACCAACAAGCCCCCGAGCGCATTGCCCAAGACCTGAAGCTGAAAAAACGTTTTCAAAAAGGCTTTGCCAGTACCGAAGATTTACTGGACTTTACGGCTACCTACCTCACCCATACCAATCACCTCAACCACCCGCACTATATGGGGCACCAAGTGGCGGTCCCACAAGATTTATCGGGGATTCCTGAGTTTATTCACGGGGCCATCAACAACCCTAGTTCCCTCTACGAAATGGGCCCTGCAGGGGGAACATTAGAAGGCTTTATGATCAATTGGATGCTGGAAAAAGTAGGCTGGGAAAAACAGAAAGACCCCTATGATTTTAAATTCCTTCCGGGACGTCCGAGTGGACTATTGACCCATGGCGGTTCTGTTGCAAACCTTACGGCACTAGCCGCTGCACGCGCTGCCGCAGCCCCCGATGCGTGGACCCAAGGAAATCCCTCGAATTTAATCGTTATAGGAGCGCAAACGGCCCACTATTCTATTGCCAGAGCGCTATCCATATTGGGCTTGGGGAGCCAAGCTTTTTGGCCAGTAGAGGTAGATGAAAAAGAAGTACTTCAGATGGCTTCTTTAGAAAAGGTTTACAAAAAAGCAGTAAAGGAAGGCAAAAAAATAATGTGTGTTGTCGCCAATGCTTGCGCGACCTCTACAGGGTTATTTGACCCCATAGATGCTATGGGTGATTTTTGTTCAAAACATCAGCTGTGGTTTCATGTAGATGGTGCCCATGGGGCTGCGGCTTTGGCTGCCCCCAAAAGTCGACATCATCTTAAAGGCATCGAAAAAGCGAGTTCAATCATTTGGGATGCGCATAAAATGATGCGGGTTCCCGCACTGTGTACAGCCGTTTTATTTAAAGATTTTACCCATCAAGCCGGAGCCTTTCAGCAGAAAGGATCGTATGTGTTTCACGATGATGAAGTCGTAGGAATGGATTCTATGCCCTATACCATAGAGTGTACAAAATCGGCTTTAGGCACAAAATTATTTTGGACTTTTGCCCTAGAAGGAGAAGCCGCGATCGGGGCGTACATTGACGACAGCTTTGCCCTAACCCAAGACTTTTATGTACTGCTGCAAGCGCATCCCCATTTTGAGGCTCCCTACACGCCAGAAAGTAACATCCTGTGCTTTCGGTATACCCGCTATGGCGAAGATGATGAATTTCAACGCAAACTCCGCTATGCGGTAATCAATGAAAAAGCCTTTTATCTCACCTCCTGTATGATGAATGGAAAACGCTATTTACGCGTCGTCCTGATTAATCCAAAAACGGACCTAAAACACCTTAGTGCTTTGCTGGATTGTATTGAAATTACAGCAGAAAAATTGTCAGAACAACTCCTTTAAATTGTATAAAAAAATGAATGTAAATCAGCTTGAAAGTAAGGAAGTTTTTCCTGGGTTAAAAGGTAAGTTTATTCACGGAGATCAGCTGAGCTGGGCGTTTTGGGAAGTGGACAAAGGAGCGGAAGTTCCCCTTCATCAGCACCCGCATGAACAAATGATGCACGTGGTAAAAGGGACATTTTCTTTTACCCTTAATGCGGAAACAAAAACCTATACCGATGGAGATGTGGTGGTTATTCCATCGAACCAACCTCATGCCGGAAAAGCCCTTACGGACTGTGTCTTAATGGATGTTTTTACCCCCGTACGAAAAGAATATCAATAGGCGATGGAAATTACTTTAACCGGAAAAAAAGCCCTGGTAGGGGGAAGTAGCAAGGGCATAGGCCGTGCTGTTGCAGAACAGTTGGCCGCCTCGGGGGCATCGGTAACCCTGATGGCACGTTCTGAAACTGTGTTAAAAGAAATCGTAAAAGCCCTTCCTACAGACAAGGGGCAACAACACGACTATTTGGTGGTGGATTTTTCTGATTTTAACGCATATCAAAAAATCATAAAGGGTTTTTTTGAGCGTACTGCTATCGACATTTTGGTCAACAATACCCAAGGACCTGAGGCCGGAGGAGCTTTAGAAAAAGAGGTTGAAGATTACCAAAACGCATTTGATTTACTTTTTAAATGTGCGGTATATACGACTACTTTAGCCTTACCCCATATGCAACAACAAGGCTGGGGAAGAATCATCAACATTGCCTCCGTTTCGGTAAAAGAACCGCTTTCTTATTTGGTTTTATCGAACAGCATTCGCGCTGCTTTGGTCACTTGGGCCAAAACCCTATCGCTAGAAGTCGCCGCCCATAACATTACAGTCAATACAACCCTTACGGGTTATTTTGATACCGAAAGGATTGCCGAGTTAAACCATAAAAAAGCAGATAAATTGGGCATCCCTCCTTCAGCGGTAAGAAAGACGATGGAAGAAAGTGTTCCGATGAAACGCATAGG
>WTJB01000296.1 GCA_011526335.1 Candidatus Arcticimaribacter sp. | reverse complement strand
CGTCTGGGTACACCGCTAGCAAACTCGATTTTAGTTGGCTTATCCATAGATCCACTAAGGGGGTGTCTAAAAACTTGTGCCTATAGGCCAAAGAAGATTCTACAGGAAAGCCCTCAAAGTCTTTTTCAACATAAGGCAAATGTTCTTCATAGCGCGTCAAGAGATAAAAGCTCGCTGCAAATAAATCGAAAGGGAGGGCAGAGGGCGGGGCTTGCTGAAAAAAAATAGGCATATCTTCCCACTCACTTAGATCACAGGAAACATCCTGCAAGCCTTGTTCGAATAATAAAGGATGGGACTTTATAAAAAACTCCTTTCCCAGGGGTGCAGTGGTATAACTCATTTTTTCTTCTGGATGAGCTACAAAATTTTCTAAGGTGGAGGTAAATCCTACTTCTACTCCTAAAACATGTTTAAAAATATGGGTAAAGATATACCGAACTCTAGGAGTGATTTTATGAGTATATACCAATAACATTATAATATATTCTGGTCTGCAAAGCTAAAATAGCCCTTTTCTGAAACAATCAAATGATCTAAAAGGCGAATGTCTAAATGCCGCGCAGCCGTTTTTATTTTTTCGGTTATCTGTTTATCAGCCGTACTCGGGGTGAGTTCTCCCGAGGGGTGATTATGCGCCACTATAATGGCGGTGGCCCCAAGCTCTAAAGCCCTTTTTAGTAACAATGGAATATCCACGATACTTTGGGCTATCCCGCCTTTGCTCAAACAACTCTTTTTGAGCAAGCGACACTGCTGATTGAGATACATTACCCAAAATTTTTCATGGCCTAAGGCGAGAAAATCTTCTTGAGTACAGCTATAGGCCGCATAACTGGTTGAACATTTGGGTGCGCTTGTCTTGGGTTGAAATTGCATGCGCTTGGCGATTTCTACAGCGGCTTTAATTTTCACGGCTTTGGCCGGCCCCACCCCCTTCCAATCGAGCAAGGTCTCGTAGGGCATTTGATAGAGTTTCTCTAAGCGATTTTCTATAGAATTTAAAAGACGCTGAATCAGTTGTACAGCGGTTTCATTTACATTTCCGCTACCGATGATTATCGCGAGAAGTTCTGCGTTGGATAAGGCATCTGCCCCTTTGGCTATCATTTTTTCTCTGGGCTTGTCTTGCGGAGACCAATCTTTGATGGTAAGGTGGGGGCTTTTCTTCATCATAATTTTATACTTTAGGGCTTCTAGCTTCTAAATTATGAAATATCCTCCGCAACACCATCAAGAATCTGAATACGGGAACATCATCCGACTGATAAAAAACTATCCTTTGGCTGTAATCATGACCGCCAGACAAGATTCCTTGGGCTGTAGTCATATTCCCTTGGTTTATAAATCCAATGATGATTTAGGAATCTTGGTTGGGCATATGGATATTTACAACCCGCAAGTAGCACATTTTAAAGCCAACCCCCAAGTAGAAGTGCTCTTTAATGGCCCTGAAGTCTATATCTCTCCTAGTGTTTATCACAGCACCCAGTTGCCGACTTGGAATTATTTTAAAGCACACCTGCAAGGCAATATTTGCTTGATCGATTCCCCTGAAAAAATAAAAAACAGCTTGATGGATATGACGAACTTCTTGGAAGGAGATCAAGGCAATTACACCCTAGAAAAAGACAACCCCAGAATGGAAAAAGCCTTACCCTATATCATCGGGTTTGAAATAGAGATTTTATACTGGGAGGGGAAGTATAAAATTTCACAAGACAAAGGGAAAAAAGATCAAGCTGCAGCAAAAGAAGCGCTAAAATCTGCTCAAAAAAATACTGCTGAAATGATTGACGCCCTCTACGCCCATCATAAGGTTAAGCGAGGGTAATCTTTTCTCTTAAGGCTTCCCAGTTCAATCCTCCATAATTCCCAGAACTCATCATTAAAACTACGGTTTGCTCAACAGCTTGCTGGAGTAAAAAGGTTTCAAAGGCCTTGGGATCGTCAAATACATAAAGTGCATCTTGGTTAAAAGCGGCTTTGATTTGATCTTTTGTGATGGGGGGTAAGTTTTTAATTTTTAAGGCTGCTGGATCAAAATAGACCACGGCCAGGTCGGCAGCTTTCATCGACTCGGCATAGTTCCCAATAAAGGCTGGATTTAAACTACTGTAGGTATGCAATTCTAAACAGAAAAGTTTTTTATGCGATGAAAATTGATGCGCTACCGCTTGGGTCGTTGCCATGACTTTACTTGGCGCATGAGCAAAATCTTTAAACAGAAATGCACTACTGCCCTGGGCTTCTTTTTGAAGGCGTTTTGCCGCACCTTTAAAACTGGTAATGGCTTCAAAAAAGTCCATTTCATCTACCCCCATAAGCTGGCATATCCACTTTGCCCCTGCAAGGTTAGAGAGATTG
>WTJB01000213.1 GCA_011526335.1 Candidatus Arcticimaribacter sp. | reverse complement strand
CTCAAAAGGGTCAAGGCTATTTCTGAAACCACAATAGCCACGAGTACCCCAAGGGGTCCCCAGTCCCAATAAATAGCGGTGAGGTATGCCAAAGGAATTTGGAACAACCAAAAGCAAAAAAAGTTGATTTTAGTTGGGGTTTGTGTGTCTCCTGCGCCATTGAATGCTTGGATCATCACCATCCCAAAAGCATAAAACACATAGCCTAACGCAAAGATTTGTAAGCTTAATGTAGCGGTTGTAATTACAGCCGTTTCGGTACTAAAGACAGCTACAATTTCTTGGGGCCATATCAGAAATACTACAGAAAGTAAGCCCATAAATAGGGCATTGTATTTACTGGTTTTCCACACGGCTTTAGAAGCACGTTCAGGTTGTTTAGCCCCTAAATTTTGACCTACCAATGTCGCAGCAGCATTGCTTAGGCCCCATGCCGGCATTAGGCTAAACATCATGATTCTTATGGCGATGGTATAGCCAGCCAAAACATCACTGCCAAATTCTGACATGATCCGCATCAAGAAAACCCAACTAGAGGTACCAATCAAAAACTGACCAATACCGCCCCAGGAAATCCTGAGTAGGTTGGCCATAATTTTCCATTGGAGTTTCAAATAACGAAAGGCTAGTTGTATCCTACTTTTGCCGAACCAAAGCAGTAGGAGTTGAAGCAGCACAGCCGTCCCTCGACCAATGGTGGTGGCCACTGCGGCTCCTTTTACCCCCAATGCGGGGAAAGGACCTAATCCAAAGATAAACAGCGGATCCAAAATAATATTCAATCCGTTAGAAAATACAAGTACCCACATCGCGTATGAGGCGTTTCCTGCGCCCCGAAATACGGCATTGATCAGAAAAAGGAGTACGATGGTTATATTTCCGCCGATTAAAATTTGGGTGTATTGATACCCTTCCTCAATTAGTTCTGGACTGGCTTTCATGAGCGATAATATATCCCGTGCATAATATATCCCGATCAAGCTAAAGAGTGTGCTGACAACAATACCAATATAGATTACTTGGGCCACCGTACGTTTGGCTCCTTCGCTATCGTTTTCCCCAATACGCCGGGCCACGACTGCTGTTGCCGACATGCTTATCCCAACAGCAACAGCATAAATTAAGGTCACTACAGATTCTGTTAAGCCAATGGTGGCGATAGCGTGCGTACTGATTTGGGAGACAAAATAAATATCCACCAAAGCAAATACAGATTCCATGAGCATCTCAAAGACCATGGGGATAGCCAAAAGAAAAATGGCTTTTCGAAGGGAACCTTGCGTATAGTCATACGCTTTTCCGCTAAAGGCGTTTTTTAATACGTGGAACCAATCTGAACCTTTAGAACGATATTTCATGCTATACCTATTTGGGGTAAACCATTTGAAGATTAGGTTTACACCTACAAGTATAGCTATTTTTTTATAAGCCGCTGATGTAGCTTCCTAAGGCGTCTTTAAACTGAAAGCCTTCTAAGGTTCTGTATTTATTCAGTCTTTTGTTGGCCTCAAGCCCCCACAGCAAAAATTCCATCATAAAATGAAGGTCTTTTGGATCGCAATCCGCTTGATGGGCTTGGATAATATTTTGAATATCGGGTAAGTTTTCTAGCGTATCGCAGTACAAGCTGTCGTCTAAGGTGTCTTCCAAAAAAAGCTCATTGTCACTAAAGAACCAGCCTAAAAGTTTATCATAGGGACCAACTTCATCTTGTTTTTCCAATTTTTTTATTTCAGGGAAATACGAAGGGAAGAGGGTTTTACACGCCTGAGAAATTAGGTGGTAAGAGATTTGTTCGGCTCCTTCTTGTTCTCCTTCATAGACCAGTTCAACCTTTCCGTTGATCGCTGGGATAATGCCTAAAAAATCTGACATGCGTAAGCTTGTACTCTTTTCTCCTGAAATCAGTAGCCGGCGTTCTGCTGTACTAATCAGGTTTTCGAAAGCGGTAATGCTCATCCGAGCACTTACCCCACTTTTGGCATCTACATATTCGCTTTTTCGCGCCTCAAATCCTATTTGTTCTAGCAATTCGCGAGCCAATTCAGGGATGTGAATTTTCTCCTTTAGCTCTTTATCCATTTTTACTTCTTGTGCGGTAATGGCTTTTGCCACTTCACGATTGTGAGGATAATGGGTTAGAATTTGTGATCCGATTCGATCTTTTAGGGGAGTGACAATACTTCCTCTGTTGGTGTAATCTTCTGGATTGGCAGTAAAGATAATTTGGGTTTCAATGGGGAGGCGTAGCTTAAAACCACGAATTTGAATTTCCTTTTCTTGTAGGATAGAGAACAAAGCGACCTGAATTCGCGCTTGAAGATCAGGCAATTCATTCAGTACAAAAATACAACGGTGCGCTCGTGGAATCATCCCAAAGTGGATCACCCGCTCGTCAGCATAAGAGAGTTTTAAATTGGCGGCTTTTATCGGATCTACATCCCCGATAAGGTCGGCAACGGTAACATCAGGAGTGGCCAATTTTTCAAAAAACCGATCGTCTCGGTGTAACCATGCAATAGGGGTTTCGTCCCCTTTAGAAGCGATCAATTCTTTGGCTTCTCGACTTATTGGCGCCAGAGGATCGTCATTGATTTCTGATCCAGCCACCACGGGGACCCATTCTTCTAATAATTGTGTCATTTGTCGGGCTAGGCGTGTTTTTGCCTGACCTCGCAGACCGAGTAAATTGATATTGTGCCCGGAAAGTATGGCGCGTTCCACATCTGGGATTACGGTATTTTCATATCCAATAAGCCCATCAAAGGTGGGAATACCGGCCTGGAGGCGATGACGGAGATTTTTGGCCAATTCTTCTTGGATACTTTGCGGGCGATAATCCGTTTTTTTTAGGGCTCCTAGGGTAGTAATTTCTGGTGCATTCATTCTTTTCTTTATTCTAAGCGTTTTTTTCTGTTTTTTTCATAGTCTTCAAAAATCATTTCCCCCAACCCTTTGAGTCCAGTGAAAAAAGCTTTTCCACGGTTGGCTTCGGTAAAAGTGCGAACAAATTGCTGCAAATAGGGGTCCTGTGCAATCATAAATGTGGTAATGGGGATGTGTAATTTTTTGGCTTGACGGGCCATGTTGTAACATTTTTCTACAATGGTATCGTCTAGTCCAACACTGTTTTTATAATAACTACCGTCAGGGAGTTTGAGGCAACTGGGTTTCCCGTCGGTAATCATAAAAATTTGTTTGTTGCTGTTCTTTTTTCTTCGAAGTATATCCATCGCCAATTCTAGACCCGCAACGGTATTGGTATGAAAAGGACCTACCTCTAGATAAGGAACCTCTTTGAGGGAAATGGGCCAAGCGTCATTTCCAAAAACCAAGATGTCTAGGGTGTCTTTAGGATAACGAGTGGTAATGAGTTCTGCGAGGGCCATGGCCACTTTTTTGGCTGGAGTAATGCGATCTTCGCCATAAAGAATCATACTATGGCTAATATCAATCATCAGAACCGTACTCATTTGAGTTTTAAAGAAACTGTCCTCTACGACCAAATCATCATGCTGTAAGGTGAAATCTTGTCCTACAGATCGAATTTGAGCATTTTTAATGCTCTGGGTCATGTCTATCTTTTCTAGGGCATCCCCAAACTGATAGGCTTTAAATTCTCCTGTACTGTCTTCGCCTTGTCCTAGTTTTTTGGTTTTGTGGTTTCCCGAACTAGAGCGCTTTAGCTTCCCAAAAATTTGTTTAAGCGCATGTTCGCGTAAAAGTTTTTCCGTTTTTGGGGTCAGCGACATTCCCGCTCCAGCACCTGTTCCCCCTCCTTTGGGTTGGATGTAAGCTTTTTTTAATAGGTCTTCTACAAAATCATCAATGGTATAATTTTCATCGGTGAGTTGATATTCCTTGTCCAGTTCACGCAACCAATCGATGGCTTCGTCAAAGTCGCCTGAGGTATGGGTGATCAGCTCTTTAAAAATTTCAAACAAACGTTCAAAAGGCGTTTGCTTTTTTGCATGCGCTTTGGTAAACCGAATTCCAAGGGAAGTGATTTCATATTTCATAGCCCCTAAATGTACATATTTTTAGAATTTTACCCCACAAAGATTCCCGGGAAAGAAAACACGGTTTTAAAATTAAATTCTTATATTTGCACGCATTCTAAACTAATGATTGGGAGACTTTTAGTCCCCTTTTTTTTTAAATGGATTTTAAAGAAAGTGTAGAAAAATTATTGAACGAAGCTTTGACAGAGCAACCGGATTTGTTCCTGATTAAACTCAGCATAGGAGCAGACCACTCTATTCGGGTAACGCTTGACGGCGACAAAGGTGTGACCTTAGAGCAATGCATGCAAGTAAGCCGGAAGATTGAGCATAATCTGGACAGAGAAGAAGTAGACTTTTCTCTTGAAGTAGGCTCGGTAGGCGTTGGTTCTCCCTTGGTTCAAACACGACAATTCATTAAAAACATTGGGCGGAAACTAGAAGTAAAATCAGAGAATGCAGCCTTCAAAGGTAATTTGGTTCAAGCCGATGATCAGGCCATTGTCTTGGAGTGGAAAGCCCGAGAACCCAAGCCGGTGGGAAAAGGAAAAGTAACCGTCACCAAAACAAAAACTATAGAATACAGCCTAATTGATGAGGCAAAAGTGATTTTAAACCTATAAGAAAGACCATGGAAAATCTAGCACTTATTGATTCGTTTTCAGAATTTAAAGATGAAAAATTAATTGACAGAGTCACACTAATGGTGATTTTGGAAGAGGTGTTTCGCAACACCTTAAAACGCAAGTTTGGTTCAGATGAAAACTTTGATATCATTATCAATCCCGATAAAGGGGACTTGGAAATTTGGCGAAACCGAATTGTAGTTGCCAATGGAGCTGTAGAAGATCCTAATCAGGAGATTGAGCTGAGTGAAGCGCAAAAAATTGAACCTGATTTTGAAGTGGGCGAAGATGTGTCAGAAGAGGTAAAATTGATCGACCTTGGAAGACGCTCAATCTTGTCTTTACGCCAAAACCTGATTGCTAAAATTCACGAACACGACAGTACCAATATCTTCAAACAATTTAAGGAGTTGGAAGGAGAGTTGTACACGGCTGAGGTGCATCATATTCGCAATAGAGAGGTGATCTTATTGGATGACGAAGGGAATGAATTAATCCTTCCTAAAGACCGCCAAATCCCCTCAGATTTTTATCGAAAAGGAGATAATGTACGTGGGATAATCGACAGTGTTGAACTCCGTGGCAACAAACCCAGAATTTTATTCTCAAGAACGTCTCCTAAGTTTTTAGAAAAGCTTTTTGAACAAGAAATCCCTGAAGTATTTGATGGGCTTATCAACATAAAAAATGCTGTGCGTATTCCAGGAGAAAAAGCCAAAGTAGCCGTAGATTCTTATGACGATAGAATCGATCCGGTAGGGGCTTGTGTTGGGATGAAAGGGTCTAGAATACACGGGATCGTTAGAGAACTTGGCAATGAAAATATTGACGTGATCAACTATACCAACAACTTACAACTTTACATTACCCGTGCGCTTTCACCGGCCAAGATAAATTCATTGAAAATCGATGAAGAAAATAAACGCGTGCAGGTGCTTTTAAACCCAGAAGAGGTGTCAAAAGCGATCGGGAAAGGCGGAACCAATATTCGATTGGCTGGTCAACTCACCGGTTTTGAAATTGACGTTTACCGCGAAGGAGTAGAAGAGGATGTAGAACTTTCAGAATTCTCTGACGAAATCGATGCCTGGGTAATAGAAGAGTTCCAAAAAGTAGGTTTAGATACCGCCAAAAGTATTTTGGAATTGGATCTTTCTGATTTGATAAACCGCACCGATTTAGAAGAAGAAACCATTCAGGAAGTCATTAAAATTTTAAAAGAGGAGTTTGAAGAATAAGGCATAGGAAATAAATTCCCTATTTTTGAACCCGAACATTGAAAATATATGTCAGATCAACCCGTAATACGATTAAATAAAGTTCTTCGTGAACTAAACATTTCTTTGGACCGCGCTGTGGAGTTCCTTTCTTCAAAGGGACATGAGATTGAAGCCCGTCCAACAACCAAAATTGCCCAAGAGGTATATAATGTGCTGTTGGATGAATTTCAGACGGATAAATCCAAACGCGACGCTTCTGCAGAGATCAGCGAGGAAAAACGGAAAGAGAAAGAATCTCTTCGTTTGGAACAAGAGCGTTTAGAGCAAGAGAAACTAGAGCGGGAAAAAGCACGACAAGAAGTTATCAAAGCCCGAGCGGTGGTCGATAAACCTAAGGCGGTCGGCAAAATTGATCTAGAACCCAAAACTA
The DNA here is from genome assembly GCA_011526335.1 of Candidatus Arcticimaribacter sp. Lineage (GTDB taxonomy): Bacteria > Bacteroidota > Bacteroidia > Flavobacteriales > Flavobacteriaceae > Arcticimaribacter. The sequence continues at coordinate 2,521 of WTJB01000213.1, read as the reverse complement.
CCCCAAAGCCGGAACCGAAAGCGGAAGCGCCAAAAGCCCCCGTTAAAGAAGAACCGCAGGCGGTAGAAGCCCCGAAAGAAAAAGAAGTTGTAAAAAAGGAAGAACCGCAAGCCAAAGCAGCTGAAGCGCCAAAAGCAACTCCAGAAAAAGAAAAAGCAGAAGCTCCCGCAGCAGAAAACGAGACCATCACCACCAAATACACCAAGCTCACTGGGCCAAAGAAAACGGGCCAGACCATTGACCTCGACAAGTTCAATCAGAAAGAGAAAAGTGTAGAAGAAGCGCGTAAAAAGAAACGCAAAAGAATTAGCAAAGACACGGGAACTGGATCCAAGCCCAACGGCGGAGGAAATAACCAGAACAGACGTGGTGGACAAAGACAAAGACCCCGACCAGCGGCAACACCCAAGGTAGAGCCTACAGAAGAAGAAGTACAGAAGCAAATACGTGAAACCCTCGAAAAACTTCAAGGGAAATCCAATAAATCCAAAGGAGCAAAATACCGTAAAGACAAACGTGTACAGCACCGTCAAAAGACAGAAGACGAGCAGGCACAGCTTGAGGCTGAAAGCAAAATCCTAAAGGTAACCGAATTTATTACCGTTGGTGAAATTGCCACTCTTATGGAAATTGGAAGTACGGAGATCATCTCTACCTGTATGAGTTTGGGAATCATGGTTACCATGAATCAACGCTTGGATGCAGAAACCCTCAGTATAGTAGCGGATGAATTTGGGTATCAGGTCGAATTTGTCAAAAGTGATCTAGAGGAAACTTTTGAAGAAGAAGCCGAAGAAGATGAAGCTGCACTTGAACTACGTGCCCCCATCGTAACAGTTATGGGTCACGTAGATCACGGAAAAACTTCCTTGCTTGACTATATCCGTAGCGAAAATGTTATCGCAGGAGAATCTGGAGGAATAACCCAGCACATTGGGGCGTATTCTGTGGAGCTAGAGAGTGGTCAAAAAATTACTTTCTTAGACACTCCTGGTCACGAAGCCTTTACCGCTATGCGTGCCCGTGGTGCTCAAGTAACGGATATTGCCATCATTGTTATTGCTGCAGATGACAGTATTATGCCGCAAACCAAAGAAGCCATCAGTCATGCGCAAGCCGCTGGAGTGCCTATTGTATTTGCCATCAATAAAGTAGATAAATCTACAGCCAACCCGGATAAGATCAAAGAAGGTTTAGCCGCTATGAATCTCATGGTAGAAGAATGGGGAGGAAAGGTACAGTCACAAGACATCTCTGCCCTTAAAGGAACAGGGGTCAATGAACTTTTAGAAAAAGTACTTTTAGAAGCCGAACTGTTGGAATTAAAAGCCAACCCAGACCGAAAGTCAAAAGGAACCGTTGTCGAAGCTTATTTGGACAAAGGAAGAGGATATGTGTCTACGATTTTGGTGCAAACAGGAACCCTTCGTATAGGCGATTATATTTTGGCAGGGAAGCATTCTGGAAAAGTCAAAGCCATGTTCGATGAACGCGGGAATGACCTTAAAGAAGCTCCTCCTTCAACGCCAGTTTCTATCCTAGGATTGGACGGTGCGCCAACGGCAGGAGATAACTTCAATGTTCTTGAAGATGAACGTGAAGCCAAGCAAATAGCCGCCAAAAGAACACAATTGTTGCGCGAACAAAATGTTCGTACACAACGTCATATTACCTTAGATGAAATTGGTCGTCGTATTGCCTTAGGCGACTTCAAAGAACTCAATATAATCCTTAAAGGGGATGTTGACGGTTCGGTAGAAGCCCTAACCGATTCGCTTCAAAAGCTTTCTACTGAGGAAATACAAGTCAATATCATTCACAAAGGAGTCGGGGCAATCACAGAATCTGATGTCCTCTTGGCCTCTGCGTCCGATGCTATCGTTATCGGATTTAATGTGCGTCCGATGGGCAATGCCCGTGCAGTTGCCGAGAAAGAGGAAATTGATATCCGATCTTACTCCATCATCTACGATGCCATCAATGATGTAAAAGATGCGATGGAAGGCATGTTGTCGCCAGAAATGAAAGAAGAAGTTACTGGTAATGCCGAGATTCGAGAGACCTTTAAGATCTCAAAAATCGGAACCATCGCTGGGTGTATGGTTACCTCTGGAAAAATCTATCGCAACTCAAACATCCGTATTATTCGTGAAGGAGTCGTTCAGTATTCCGGGACTTTAGCGTCGCTAAAACGATTTAAAGATGACGTAAAAGAAGTGGCGAAAGGATACGATTGTGGACTTCAAATCAAAAACTACAACGACATCAAAATTGGAGATGTTATTGAGTTCTACACTGAGGTAGCCGTCAAGAAAAAATTATAAATTATTGGGTTCAGCTCAAGACCATAAAAGAGTTGGTGAAGGTGATACAGGTAAAAATACAGGCGGGATGGGTTGTTATTCGCCATCAAGACTTCTTAGTAAGAATTTAGAATTGAAAATTAAAACGAAAATAATTGAACCAACTTTAAATGCAATAAATGAGTATGGCGGGGTCTATAAAGGTTTTTTATATGTTG
>WTJB01000002.1 GCA_011526335.1 Candidatus Arcticimaribacter sp. | reverse complement strand
TTTTGTCCCAATGTACCCGTTTCGCGTCCCTGAAAGTAGTCTGAGGCATAAACGTACAAGAGTTGTCTTAGGTCCTCTTCTTCAATGGTATCGGCATAGGTTTTGGCAGTCTCCCATTGGGCATAGCTTGTGGTTATTCCCAACATTAGGGTCAAAAAAGAAAAAAGTGTTTTCATTCGTTAGGCTTGTATTAGTGTTTTATTAATTGTGTTATATACCCCATCCCATAGTGCGATACGGTAGTGTAGGGCTTCTTTTGATGCGGTCAATGCTTCTTCGATTTTCAAAGGATTGTCTTCGCATAATTCTTTGATCATCTCAAGGGCCATGGGTCCGTGTTCATCGCCATCCACCTCTATATGACGCTCAAGATAATAAATTAAATGATTGAGATGGTTTCCATCCTTTTTAAGGTTTTTAACCATTTCAATAAACATATCGGGAATCAAGTCTTCACGCCCAAAGGTGAAAACCGCTGCAATTACATGGAGTTTTTCTGAGGCGATGGTGTCAAAGGTAAACTGTAAAAAATTCTTTACACTTTGTGGCGCATCAAGCGCAGAAATACGATCGTTGAGATTGTTTTGTTCCAGGCTGTCGATAAACGCATTCACAGCTTGGGTATTGGCACCCGTTTCTTCCATGGCTTGTAGGTACATTTCAAAATGACTCATGATCGCCCCGTCTTTATTGAGATCGGTTTCTTCTCCCCAAACAATTTCATTTATCAGGCGTCCAGCAGTTGGGTATTTACTGGGTTTCCAAGGGAGGGAAGTACAGGTTAGGGAAATTTGTAGCTTTTTTACCAAGGACATAAAATCCCAAACAGCAAATACATGCTGCTCCATAAAAATTTTTAGTTCGTCAATTGACGCAATATGTGAGTAAAGGGGATGATCAATTAATTGTTGTTTTAATGGGGCGAGTTCTTTTTCAAAAGCGGCATTCATCTCTTCTTATTTTTGTGACAAATATAGTTCTTCTGCGCAAGTTCCTAAAATTAAATTAATTAACTTCACCTTAGGTATGCATACCCTCTTTCTCTTTTTGCTTTCCAGTATCGTCTTGACTTTATCGCCAGGCCCAGATATGCTTTTGGTGATAACGCTGGGGCTTCAATATTCGTTTCGTCAGGTGCTGCTCTTTATTTTGGGTCTATGCACGGGTCTTTTTATACACACCCTTTTACTTACCATTGGCTGGCAGCAATTTCTAGCGGATTATCCGCAAGCCATTCAGGGGTTTAAACTTGTTGGGGCATTTTATTTCGCTTACCTCGCGTGGAGCGTTTTTCGAACAAAAAAACAAAATGAAGGAACGACTTTATTGCCATTTAAAGACGGTTTTGCGCTTTGGAAAAAAGGGATTTTAATGAATGTATTGAACCCTAAAGTAGGCCTCTTTTTTTGGTTTTTTTTCCCCGGTTTTTTGTTTTCAGAAGATTGGCCACTCGCAGAGCAGTATTTGATTTTGGGAGTAGTCTTTGTCTGCCAAGCCTTTGTCGTTATGGCATCGATGGGCTATATGGCTTCAAAACTAAAAGACAGTTGGTCTTTGGCTGGGGTGTTATCAGGCGCATTCTTTCGCTATTTTACGGCTTCTGTTTTGGCTATTTTAGCGGTGTATATAGGAGTGTCCTAGAGAGTTAGTATCTTTATGGGGTGAAGATAATAGAATGCCCTAGAGATGCGATGCAAGGAATCAAAACATGGATTCCGACGGAGCGAAAAATAGCCTATGTAGAAGCCTTACTCAAGGTGGGTTTCGATACGCTAGACATGGGTAGTTTTGTCTCTCCAAAAGCCATTCCACAAATGGCGGATACGCGGCAAGTACTCGATGCCGTAGATAAATCAAAAGGCAAAAGTAAATTTTTAGCCATCGTGGCCAATAGGCGAGGGGCAGAAGCGGCATGTAATCATCATAAAATTGATTGTGTCGGCTATCCATTTTCTATCTCCGAAAACTTTCAGATGCGTAACACCCACAAAACCATTGCCGATTCCATCAGCTTTTTAGAAGAATTGAGTGCTATGGTTTATAAACACAAAAAAGAATTGATTGTCTATTTGTCAATGGGTTTCGGGAATCCCTACGGAGATCCTTGGTCCTGTGCTCTTGTAGGAGAGTGGGTAGAACGTTTGGCGGGCTTGGGCGTAAAAACCATTAACTTATCGGATACGGTTGGAACAGCAGAATTGATGGACATCACAAACCTATTTTCCACCTTAATCCCACAGTTTCCGGCGATTGAATTTGGGGCACACCTGCATACGCAAAGCGAACAAGCAACGCTGAAAATAGAAGCCGCCTACACTGCTGGCTGCCGACGATTTGATGGGGCCATCAAAGGCTTTGGGGGTTGCCCCATGGCCAAAGACGAGTTGGTAGGGAAT
>WTJB01000162.1 GCA_011526335.1 Candidatus Arcticimaribacter sp. | reverse complement strand
TTAGCAGAAACAGCTGGTAATCCCGACTATGTGCGTATGAACAAAGAGGCCATCGCCGAGTGGAGTAAATAAGCTTTTCGTCTTAAAACAAGTTAAAACCCTACCGTTTGGTAGGCTTTTTTTAGTTCTATCAGTTCAAGCATAAGGCAGTTAAAAATATAGTATTTTTACTACATTTGTATGATTGTAAATTTCTACTGCCTCAATGAAATACAATGAATTTTTCCGATTAGCGAAAAAAAATGGTTGGAAACTATTACGCTATGGTAAAGGGAGTCATGAAATTTGGGTAAACAAGCAGGTTAAAATTTCAATGCCCAACCATAGCTCCAAAGAAATGCCATAAGGACTGGAGCGGAAGCTGCGAAAACAAATGAATTTGTAAAATTGATTAATCCTTACTCAATATGAACACCTTGAGAATAATTATTGAAAAAAGCGCGGACTCGTATGGAGCCTATGCAGAATCCATTGATGGCATTTACGGTGCTGGTGATACACTCCAAGAGGCAAAAAAGTCAATTGATGATGCAATTTTAACCGTCAAGACTTTTGAAAAACACGAAATACCAAAAGCTTTGTTAGAAGAACACGAATTGAAGTTTGTTTTTAATACACAAAGTTTTTTGGAGTATTATGAGAAAATATTAAGCCGTGCATCTTTGAGTCGCTTGACAGGGATCAATGAAAAACAGTTAGGGCATTACATCCAAGGATTGCATAAACCACGGAAGGATAAAGTCGAGAAAATTGAGCGAGCCTTACACGACTTGGGGCAGGAACTTTTATCGGTCGAATTAAGCTAATCCCTTTTTCGGTTACACCACAAGTTTATTGGTTCGCAACAGGATTTTTTAATGATTTTTCAAGTTCGATCAATTGTTCTACATAGACCTGTTTGATTTCTTCGTTGTAATTGGGTCTTCTTTTAAAATATCCAGCATAAAAATCTTCTATGCCTTGATCGACCCACGCCAAGGCTTTTTCTTTATTGCCTTTTTCTTGTTCATAAAGGGCGTAATAGTATTTACTATCTGCGTTTTTGTTTTGATAGTAATACAAGGCTTTGTCGAGATAGTGGGGCATGCTGTCTAAACAGTTGTTTTCATAATGGGCAATGGCTAAGTTGAGAAAAGCCTCGGGTTCAACCCAGTCTTCCCCAAATTCCTTACTGACCTGCGCAATGTGTTTTTGATAGTAATAGATGGATTTCTCGTAATTCTTTGCCCCTAAATAGGCATGTCCCCGCCAAAAGTCCACACTGTGGCCTCGAGGTGCGTCGATATGGTTGGGGGTTAGCCTATCGGTAGCGTCAAAATCGGCAATGGCTTTTTGGTAATCCCGGTAAAAGTAAAGATAATGGTGACCTCTCCAACCAATCCAAGTACTAGAGTCGCAGGCCACTGCTTGATCGATGTACTTTTTCCATTCTTGTGGCATCCCGCGTTTAAGGTAGGGGATATAACGTTCCCTTAAAGCATCGCAATGTTGAGGGTCAAGGCGAAGTATTTCCTCAATAGCTTTCATGTTTTGCGGAGAACCTTGGTGATAGCCTTTGGCATCCAAAAATTCTTGCCATTTAAAGGCGACTTTTGATTCTCTTTCTTCTTTTGAGGGATAGTCTATATCGCAGCTAAGTAAGGTCAACAGAATAAGACTAAGGGATAATTTCAGTGATTTGTCCATTTTCTAAACGTAAGGTTAAGTGCATATAATAATTGAGGTCTTTTTCATCATAAGTTTCCCAATGATCTTGCTTTAAGCAGAGGTCAACTAATTCTTCCACCAAGCCATTAGAAAAGGTGGTGGACTCAAAGTCGTAGGTCAATTCCTTGACTTGATAAAGCCACACTTTTCCGGTATTACTGATGTAAAAACGTAGGTTGAGATAGCCATTATCATTGTATTTTTCTGCCCGATAATTCTCCAATAAATTTTGTTTGAATTGGTATTTACTGCCTTTGTAAATATTTGGAGCAGAACTGGAGAAGTATCCCTCTAAACTTTTATCGGCATGCTTTTCTACACTGTCTAATGCGGTATAGTTATAAATATAGCCAATACGATAGGGGTATTTATCTTTCTTTAAATTTTGATCGTAATAACGCGACCAAAAAAAGCCAAGGGTAAAGGAAATAAGTAGGGAAAAAAGGAAATATGTTTTTTTCATGGTATAATGTTTGAGGTAATCTAAAAGTAGGAATAAATGTCTGAAATTGAACCATTTTATGTTTGATTTAACATAAATAGCTGTGAACTTTACACCAAAAAATCAAAAATTTCAATTGACGCATTACACGTTTTGAATTTTATTTATTTTAAGCTTTGATAAGAAACTGATTCACCTCTTGCTGAAAATTAATTGGTCCCGGTGTAGTGGTATAGGTTTTTATGTGC
>WTJB01000114.1 GCA_011526335.1 Candidatus Arcticimaribacter sp. | reverse complement strand
GGGTTATACTGGAACAATTGCTAGGGATAGAACGCGTAAACCTGGATGAAATTTTACGCAATTGCAACTACTCCAATGCCTTTATAAAAGAAGCAAACGATCTTCAGATTTTAGAAGCTATTAGCGGTTGTTATGAAGAATACAAGATTCTTCAACTCTAACGTATGTCTTCTTTAGAGGAATTATTATTACAATTTTTTGCGTCTGTAGCCGATAGAGAAAAGGGTGCAGCCTATATTGAAGAGCATCCTGAACGTTTTCAAGAATTGCTACCTTTAGCCTGTTCGCCAGAGAAAAACAGAGAAAATATAGTCGCGGCTTGGGTGCTCGAAAAATACGCTTTAGCACGTTTAGATTGCTTGGACAATTGTTTGGAAACCTTCTTGCAAGGCACTTTGGTACAAACCCATGAAAGTAAACGCCGCCCCATGATAAAACTCACTTACCACTATTGTAGAAATAAAAAACGGCGCGAGGCATTATCATCAGAAGTTAAAGATACCCTTGTAGAAATTTGTTTTAGCTACCTATTGGAGGCAGAGAAAATTGCTTCCATTGCTTTTGCCTTAAAAACACTTGATTATTTTTTGGACCACGCCCCCTGGATCCGGAAAGAAACCATCGCTTATATAGAACGAGAGTCGCCCCAGAGGGGTCGAAGCTTTCAGGCGGTCGTACGCCATATGCATCTTTAAACCTAAAGGGTTTTGGACAAGGTGTCCTTCATGCGTAAAAGGGCCCATCCCGAGCCTACTGACATCAGGACAACAAGACATCCCCAAAGAAACTCTCCATAAATAAAGAAGCCTGTAGCAAACAGTATTGAATAGACAAAAACACAACCCAATACCATCGCCAATACCCCTTGAGGAACACTCCATTTATCATCATTATTAGAGGAAAAAGAAGTCCAACCTGGACCACCCAATTCTAATTTTTGCACAAAGTTTTTGAGGGTTTTGTCGTCTTCTGGAGGAGTTAAATAGGTAACCGCTATCCAAACCAATGTCGTCACAAAAACGACAAATGGGTATTGTAGCCAATCTGGGAAAAATCCATTTTCAGGATGAAAAAGGGCATTACCAATGGGAGTCAACTTAAGCAACAGACTCAGAAATCCCGAGGCCAGCATGGCTGAAATTTCACTCCAGGCATTTATCCTCCACCAAAACCAGCGTAAAATAAAAATGAGCCCTGTCCCCGCCCCAAAGACCAAAAGCAATTCAAAGAGTTGCAAAGCATTTTGTAAAGTCAAGGCCAAAAGTCCACTAAGGCATAACAAAACAACAGTAGCAATTCTTCCCCAGAAAACGCGTTTTTTTTCGTCGACTTCCTGCTCAAAAACAACCGCATAAAAGTCATTGATCAGATAAGACGCTCCCCAATTGACTTGGGTAGAAATGGTAGACATGTAAGCGGCTGCTAAAGAGGCCACCACTAGACCCAACAACCCACTTGGCAAAAGGCTTAGCATGGCCGGATACGCCAAATCATGCCCAAGCTTATCTGGGGTTATGGAAGGAAAAGCAGCTTGTAAGCTATCCAAATCAGGAAAAACAACCAAAGAGGCCAAGGCTACAAGTATCCACGGCCACGGGCGAAGGGCATAGTGCATTACATTAAAAAAGAAGGTAGCGCCAATGGCGTGATTGGCATTTTTAGACGCCAACATGCGTTGAGCTATATAGCCCCCACCTCCGGGTTCTGCCCCAGGGTACCATGAACTCCACCACTGTACCGCCAATGGAATAATAATCAATGTCATCCAAGCCTTGGTGTCTGATGTTTCAGGAAATAAAGAAAGTTTAGCGTGTACTTCTGGGTGGGCAAGCAAGGCCTCCATACCCCCTACTTGATCCATTTGAATAACATAGACGGCAGCAGCTATAGAGCCTGCCATGGCAACAAAAAACAAGATGAAATCTGTGTAAACCACTCCTTTAAACCCACCTATAGTACTGAAAAATAGGGTGACCGATCCTGCAATCAGAACGGTTTGTACAGGAGACAGCCCCAAAAGAACACTTCCGATTTTGATGGCCGCTAGGGTTACCCCCGCCATGGTAATTAAGTTAAAAATCACCCCCAAGTAGAGCACCCGAAAAACCCGAAGAAAACGCGCTGGTTTCCCCCCATAGCGCAATTCGTAAAACTCCAAGTCCGTATTTACTCCAGAAATACGCCATAGGCGAGCATAGACAAAGACCGTTAGCATCCCCGTCAATAAGAACACCCACCACACCCAATTTCCAGAAACACCATTAGTTCTAACAATGTCCGTCACCAAATTGGGAGTATCGGTAGAAAATGTTGTGGCTACCATAGAAACCCCAAGCAACCACCAAGGCATATTTTTCCCTGAAAGAAAAAAATGCGTGCTGTTTTTACCTGCAGACCGGCTTACGTATAGTCCTATGGAGAGTAATACGAAAAAGATAAAAGCGATAATACTGTAGTCGAGATTGGTAAATCTTATCATGGGTAGGATTTTGTGTAAAGGAAGATAATGAAATCTTTAAATTCCTTCAAAGTTGATGATTTTTAATTTAGGATTATCGAAAGAAGCGTATCTTTGCACTCTATGAAATTAAACGCTTTAAATGCCATCTCACCAATCGATGGTCGCTACCGAGGAAAGACCAAAGAATTATCTGCTTATTTTTCTGAAGAAGCCCTCATCCAATACCGGGTTAGAATAGAAGTAGAATACTTTATAGCGCTATGCGAACTTCCGCTGCCCCAGTTAAGTAGCTTTAACCCTTCTTTGTTTGAAGAATTGCGAAGTATTTACAAGCATTTTACAGAAGATGATGCAGCAGCGATTAAAACCATAGAAAAGACCACCAACCACGACGTCAAAGCCGTAGAGTATTTTATCAAACAAGAATTTGATAAGCTCGAACTGCAGGAGTATAAAGAGTTCATTCATTTTGGATTGACCTCTCAGGACATCAACAATACCGCAATTCCGCTTTCGGTAAAGGAAGCCATTGAAAAAGTATATCTGCCTGAGCTAGAAGCACTGATTGCTGCCCTAGAAGAAAAGGCAACTGCCTATAAAGATATTCCTCTACTCGCGCGTACGCACGGTCAACCGGCATCGCCTACTCGATTAGGAAAAGAGATACAGGTGTTTGTAGAACGTCTTGAACAACAAAAGAAGCAATTAATCAACATCCCCCATGCGGCAAAATTTGGAGGAGCAACCGGTAACTTTAACGCCCACGTAGTAGCTTACCCCCAAAGGGACTGGAAAGCTTTTGGAGCTCAATTTGTAGAAGACACGCTAGGGCTTCATCATTCTTTCCCAACCACGCAAATAGAACATTACGATCATTTTGCGGCTTTATGTGATGCGTTAAAAAGGATCAATACCATTATTATAGATCTCAATCGAGATATTTGGACCTATATTTCAATGGATTATTTTAAACAAAAAATAAAAGAAGGAGAAATCGGTTCTTCTGCCATGCCCCATAAAGTCAATCCTATTGATTTTGAAAACTCTGAAGGAAACTTAGGGATTGCCAATGCGCTATTCAGTTTCTTGTCAGAAAAACTGCCGGTATCACGCCTACAACGCGATCTTACGGATAGTACCGTTTTAAGAAATATCGGAACTCCATTTGGACATACCCTCATCGGGTTGAGTTCTACCCAAAAAGGTTTATCTAAGCTCTTGCTCAACGAAGAGAAAATCAAAGAAGATCTCGACCATAACTGGGCCGTTGTTGCAGAAGCCATTCAAACCATCTTGCGCAGAGAAGGCTATCCTAATCCTTATGAAGCGCTTAAAGAATTGACACGCACCAATGCTGCGATTACACAGGCTTCTATTCAAGACTTTATTGACGGATTGGATATCGACAGTAAAATAAAGGCGGAAATGAAAAACATTAGCCCCTACAATTATACAGGGCTATAAGGGTTAGTTCAGTTTTTGTAAAAATTGCCCTCCTGGAATATCTACCAAATCGGTAAGACGTGCCAATTGATCTAAGGCAATATTTCCTTTTATTTCCAAAAGGACATACTCAAGATTTTCAGCATCCAATTGCAGATTATTTTCCTCCGCCACTTTTTGTAATCCTTCTACATACATAATGAGGCGTTTTACACGATTGGGATCATCCGTAAATGCCGCTGAAAAAGAAACACGCACCTCCCCTTCATTTAAATTGACAATCGGTTCTAGATCAGACGTCTGGTTTTCTGCACTTACCCATTGTGCCATCTGCTCTGCTATGGCGGCTTGTTGTGTACTCATTACCTTAAAGCCCCTTATTTGTTGAACCGTGTCAAAAAACGCCTGAGTATCCGGGTCATTTGTGTTTACTTTTAACTTGCTCAGTAGTAAAAACATTTGAGGACTTACATTGATGTAGGAAACCTCCTCGCTTGATTTGTAGGTTTCAAAGGGGGATTGGGCGTTCAAATAAAAGCAGCTCAGAAAAAAAAGGATGAAAAAACGATATGGCATAGTTTTGGTTGTTTGGACTACAATATATTTTAATTCCGTGAAATATATTCCATTAACTTATTAAATTGCGACATAATTAACGCACTCATTTTATGAAGAAGATTTTTGCCTTTTTTAGTTTAGCCCTCCTTATTGCCTGTAGCGGTAATGATAGAGATGATGATCAGATTAATATTACCAATAACCCTGAGGCTGGAGACAATGCACCTGTGCAAACCCTTAGTACAGAAATTAATGACTTTATCTGGGAAGGGTTAAATCAATATTACTATTGGCAAAGTCAAGTTCCCAATTTAGCGGATACTAAGGATGATGATTCCAATGCTTACATTACCTTTTTAAATTCAATTCCAGACAATGAGGATTTCTTTGATAGCCTTAACCATATGGATGATCGTTTTAGCTGGATAGAATCGGATTATCAAGTTTTAGAAAATCAACTTTCAGGAATATCGGCATCCAATGGTATGGAATTTATTATCTACAGAAGATGTGATACTTGTAACGAATTGATTGGTCTAGTCACCTATGTACTTCCCGATTCTGACGCAGCAGGAAAAAACGTACAACGCGGCGACTGGTTCTCTGCCGTTGACGGTACAGAATTACATGTCAACAACTACAGACAATTGCTTTATGGTAGCAACCTTACCTACGAGATCACTTTGGTCAATTTTGATCCTTCTAGCGGGGATGTTACCCCTAGAAATGAAACCGTAAGTCTTACTAAAGTGGAGGACTTCCAAGAAATACCAATCCATAAAAATCTAGTTTTAGAACAAAACGGCAATCGTATTGGGTACCTTATGTACAACCAATTTGTAAGTGGTTTTAACCAAGAATTGATTGACGCTTTCAGCGGATTTGCTAGCCAAAATATAACCGATTTGGTTTTGGATTTACGCTATAACGGGGGAGGATCTGTACAAACATGTACTTATCTAGCCAGTATGATAACAGGACAGTTTGATGGGGAAATCTTTGCTCAACAAGTATGGAATGAAAAGCTCATGGCCTACTTTAACGAACGTAATACCAACAACGACCCTGATGATGATTTTAATCTTAACAACCTTTTTACCAATCAAACCACTGACGGCACCCAACTTCCAGCCTTAGGTCTGCAACGTGTTTATATTTTAACCACCAACCGTAGTGCTTCTGCAAGTGAATTGTTGATCAATGGTTTGGCTCCTCATATAAATGTCATTCAAATTGGAGGTACTACCTATGGAAAGAACGTAGGCTCTATTACCTTATATGATTACATCGATAACAATAACCCTCCCACAAAAAATCCAAATCACAGGTATGCTATGCAACCCATTGTGCTAAGGATAGCCAATAGTGAAGGATTTGCGGATTATTTCAATGGCTTGATTCCATCAGTAGAATTGCGCGAGAGTGGAAACAATATGGGGGTATTGGGCGATCCTAGCGAACCCTTTTTAGCTGCTGCACTGCAGCATATTTCAGGGGCAGCAAAAGCAGGAATTCAAGAAGGACCTCAACTTGAAAGCGTCGTCGACCCTGAATGGGAAAGCAGCTCTAGAATGTTTGTCGAAAATGTAAATGTGGATTTAAAAGGATTGCGTTAAAAACGATAACGCAATCCCATTCTATAGTTTCTCCCTTGGGTGGAATAATTCAACAATTCCACATAGGCTGTATTTAAAGCATTGTTTAGCATAACAAAAGCCGTTAACTTCTTGTTTAGGAAGGTCTTGTTTAGCTTCAAATCCAAAAGATTATAAGCCTCCAGAGAAGTTCCTTCAAAAGCCAAGCGCTTTCCGATATGATTGAACGAGATGTTGTAAGAAAGCGTTTCGTTTACTTTATAATCGTATATAAAACTGTACGCATGTTTTGGAATACGCGCTATATTTCCTTCATTCACTTGGTTGAAAGTATAATTGAAGCGTAAACGATAATCCTCTTGAGGGCTCCATTCAAATTCAGCCTCTACCCCATCGTATAAAAGGTTACTGTCTGCATTTCCGTAGGCATAAGTTGCGAAATCATAAATGATTTTGGTTTGCTCATCGCGGGCAAAGTATAAAAACGAAACACGCGTTGTATTGACCGTAGAATATTCCCACCCTATTTCGCGCGAAGTACTGGTTTCTGGAGTTAGGTCTTGGTTACCCGAGTAGGTATCATATAGTTGAAACAAACTGGGTGCTGTAAATGCAGTACTGAGAGAAGCGAACCATTTGTGTTTCCCCGAAGCAGCGTCTACCACATAAGAGGGGTTTAAAGTATAGGTAAAGGCATTGCCGTAGGTCTGGTGTTGATTGAGGCGTCCTCCCGCATTGAATTGAAAATGGTTGCCTAAATAGACCAGCTGTGTAAAAAAGTCCGTTTGTGCGGTTACTTCTGCACCTTCATAGCGGGCCGTATTGTGCATAACGCCTTGATTGGAATACAATCGATCTGTGATCTTGTAGTTATTTAACACTTCCAAGGTAGTATTTTCAGCATTATAAGTGGCAGGATAACTATCTCTGTATTCTCTTTGGGTATTTTGATAAGCACTAGAAAACGTAAGACTTCCTTTTTTATAGTTTAAGCCGGCATTCAAACCAAGTGAAGTTAAAGTAGAAAAGGAAGTAAAGGCAGCATCTTCAATGGGAAAAATATTGTCATATGCGCTTTCGATCTCAGCTTTTCGCGTTAACAGCGACCAGGAATACTTTGTTTTTTTCTGCCCTAGTTTCGCATATATGTTATAGCGCTGAAAAGGATCTACTTCAGTACCGTTGGCAACCGCACTCATCCCATCTGTACGAAGTAGTGCCCCCCCTACGTTTACATTTACACTCCCTAAGGATTTTGAAGCAGAAAATTCGGTGTTTTGATAGCTTAATAAATCAAGGTCTCTTTCTGCGGGCTGTTCAGAACCTAAAGTTACTCCAAGATCGATAACTGATGTATTGGCCTGTTTGGTTGTAATGTTTATCACCCCAGCAGCAGCAGCACTTCCATAGAGTGTACTGGCAGCGCCTTTTAATATTTCTATGGAGGAAATTTCAGCAAGCGAGAGAAAGTTAAGGTCAAAATCACTATCAATACGGGAAGGATCAGAAATACGCACACCGTCGATGAGAATCAACACTTGATTGTTGGTACTTCCACGAACAGAAAAACGCAGGTTTTGGCCTGTAATCGATCTACTCCCAAGAATATTAATCCCCCCATAAGTTTGTAATAATTCTGCTAAACTACGCCCCTGGAACTGTTCAATTTCTTTTTGTTTGATTTGAATTACCGTTTTTCCAGACTGAGAACGCTTCAGAGGCAAACGACTGTCAATTAGTACAACTTCATCCAAAGCCGTACTTAGCAGGGTTGATGTTACCGTTGTTAAATCCGAAGCTTTGGCGATAAGGGAGTACACAAGCACAACCCCTACAAATAAGGTTTTTTTCATAAAATAACTTTTTGGGATATATGCACTTAATGAATGATTCCTTTATCCCGAAGGGTCACTCATTATGTACAGGCAGGTATCCTGGCTTGCTTCTTTTAACGCCTTCCCATAGCAATTACTACAGTGGCAAAGAGTGTTAATTTGGTCTATGACCCAAGCTTACAGTTGCGGGAACAGCTTTGGTTTTTCACCAAATTCCCTTTTAATCTTGCCCAAAGCAAGAACCTATTCACGCCACAAAGGTAGTTTATTTTATCTAAGACTGAAGTAGCGGAAAGCGCTTTTGAATAGTAGAAAAACTAAAAAACAATACGCCTGTATAAAAGAGGTCGCCCAAAAGCGTATTGGTAAAGAAAGGGATGGCCAACGTAAAGCATTGGATCATCCCTTCTATGTTTTTAGGATAATGTAAAAACCATACCGCTAGATTGGTCCACAGAAAAAAGAAGACAGAAGAAAACAATACTGTTTTTGCATTGACCCTTTGACTTTTAGTCCCCATCCAAGTAATGCCAATAAAAGCGCTATAGACAGCAATATTGATCCACGACAACCCTAGAACAAGGTCTGTGATAAACAAACACGCCAAAGGAAGTATATAAGCAAAATCTTTGTGTTGGAATCTATGTGCAGCAAATAAGGCTATGCCTGTAATGGGAGCAAAATTGGGTGGGTGAGGCAATAATCTACTGGCTATTGCCAAAACAATTAATGCTGTAACAACAGTGAATTTGGGTGTTATTTTCTTCATAATCATTCTATCCGTTTTACCAAAAATAGACAATTATTTGGTTAGATACATTTTTCTTCTAGCGTAAAGATCGTAGAATTCATCATCCTTGAGATCGTCAATAAAGAGGATGCTCTCGCCAGTACTTTTCATTTCAGGCCCTAATTGTTTGTTTACGTTAGGGAATTTACTGAATGAGAATACCGGTTGTTTTATGGCATAACCGTTGAGCTGAGGATTAAAATCAAAGTCTTTGACTTTTTTATCGCCCAACATCACTTTAGTCGCATAATTTACATAAGGCTCTTTGTACGCT
>WTJB01000293.1 GCA_011526335.1 Candidatus Arcticimaribacter sp. | reverse complement strand
GCTTTGAGGCACGCGGCAGGCACTTCTGCCATCTGGCACAGACCTTTATTCAGGATGAGGCTGAAAAGAGCGGAGGCATCGCATGCTGAACCGCACAGACAGAAGCCGGATCGGTAACTGGTGGTGGACTGTTGATTACGCCACCCTTGGCATGGCCCTGATGCTATTGGTCTGGGGCATTATCATGGTGATGGCCGCCGGCCCGCCGGTTGCGGAACGGATTGGCCTGTCAGGAACTCATTTTAATCTGCGTCATATGGTATTTGCTGCAGGGGCCGGCACGGTCATGCTGGTTGTGTCTATTTTCAGTCCCCGTGCGGTGCGGATTGTCTCATTAATCGGGCTTGCCGGCATTTTCGGGCTGATGGTCGCCACTCTGTTTTTCGGCCCAGAGGTAAAGGGCGCGACACGCTGGCTGACAATTGGCGGCTTCCGGCTTCAGCCATCCGAATTCTCAAAGCCGTTTTTCGCCATTGTCTGCGCCTGGCTGCTGACGTTATGGCGGGAAGGTATCCTGGAACGTGGCTGGATCTGGGCAGGCGGGGTCATTGCCTCTTTGGTCTTTATTCTGGTGCAGCAGCCTGACATCGGCATGACGGCTGTTCTTGTGATCACCTGGGGCGCGCAGATGTTCCTCGCTGGCATGCCCTGGCTTCTGGTGATCATGGCGGCCGGGCTGGCACCTCTTGCCCTGCTCATAGCCTATCTGACACTGCCACATGTGGAAAAACGGATTGACGGATTTCTGGATGGCACCTCCTTCCAGACCGAACGGTCTATCCAGTCCTTTGCCGAGGGTGGGCTTATCGGCGTCGGGCCAGGCAACGGGTCTGTAAAACAGAGCCTGCCTGATGCGCATGCTGACTTTATTTTTTCCGTGATGGCTGAAGAATATGGTCTGCTGACCTGTCTGTTTGTGATGATGGTCTATCTGTTCATCATTTTCCGCAGCTATTTCAGATGCTTTGAAACAGATAATATGTTTTCAGTTCTGGCCGTTGGCGGGCTGACCGCACAGTTCGGTATTCAGGCCGCCATTCATATGGGCTCGTCTATGGATGTCATCCCGACAAAAGGGATGACCCTGCCCTTTATCAGCTATGGGGGCTCATCGCTGCTGACAAGTGGGCTGACGATAGGGTTCATTCTGGCCCTCACCCGCAAATCAACGCCGCTGGTCAGTCTGGACAGTGTCCCCCAGCACCATTACAGGAGGCTGGCATGACACGGCCTTTATGGATTGTTGCTGGCGGTACGGGTGGGCATATTTTCCCCGCTCTCAGCCTTGCTGACCGGCTGGACCGAAATAAGCATTCCCTGATGATGATAACAGACAGGCGCGGACAGCCCCTTATTTCAGCCCATCGTTCCTGCACAGTGCTGCCAGCTGCCTCTCCCTTTGCTGGCTCGCCTCTCAGACGGCTTGGCGCGATGCTGACCCTTCTGGCAGGCGCTGTGAGCTGCTGTGTGCTGATGCTGAAACACAGACCCACCGCCATTATCGGCTTTGGCGGCTACCCGGCCTTTGTCCCTCTGGCATTAGGCAGGCTGTTCAGAATCCCGGTTGCCTTGCATGAACAGAATGCCGTTATGGGCAAAGCCAACAGAATGCTGGCTTCATTATCAGAATGCACCATGACAAGCTGGCCACACACAAAGGGCCTGCCTGATAATGTGACCCCCATCCATACCGGTCTTCCGGTACGGGCAGAGTTTACCGACCTTTCAGATTACAGGCCAGCACCTGACGGCCCCCTTCATGTTGTGATTTCAGGAGGCTCGCTTGGTGCCCGTTTATTTGGCGAGGTGATCCCTCAGGCCATATGCAGTCTGGCAGAGGATATCAGAGCCAGACTGAGCATTATTCATCAGGTCCGGGACGAGCAGCGGGAAACCGTAGAAGCCTTCTATAATAAACACGGAATTTCAGCTCAGATAAGCTCATTCTTCAGTGATATGCCCGCGCTGATGGCCACAGCAGATATTCTGATCTGCCGGGCAGGTGCCTCAAGTGTGGCTGAGGTCAGTGCCGCAGGCAGAGCTGCTATTCTTGTACCCTTCGCTGCTGCGGCGGATAACCATCAGCATGCCAATGCCGAGGTTCTGGCCAGCGCCGGAGGCGCGATTATTATCCCTGAGCCTGAGATGACGGCTGAGCGTCTGTCAGGTGAATTAGACAGCCTTGCCAGATCAGATGAGAAGCGGACTGCGCTGGCTCTCTCTGCCCGCACCCTGCATACCCGGAATGCCGCTGATGCCATGTATCAGGCCATCCATTCAACCCTCAGGCCCTTATCCGTTCAGGAGATGTCATGACCGCCCTGCCCCTTTCCATTGGCGTTATCCATTTTATCGGTATCGGCGGTATCGGGATGAGCGGCATTGCTGAAATCCTGCATGATATGGG
>WTJB01000103.1 GCA_011526335.1 Candidatus Arcticimaribacter sp. | reverse complement strand
CATTCCGGCTTGCTTTAGTACAAATCATGAGACGGTGGTTATAAAACCCAAAACAGGGAATTGGGTCGCCGGAGAAGATGATCCTAACTGTCCATCCATTAACCCAGCGGATTGTAGGATATTTCATTATAGAGAGATTGCTGCAATTGAAAGAGATATTCCGGTAGAAAAGCTTTCTGCCGCTGCCAATACTGCTTCGACCCGAAAGGAAGGGAAGTATAAATTAATCACCCGTCAAGTCGAAACTCGTCCTGCACAAACGAGCGAGGAAGATATTCCTGCCAAAATACAGCGCGTGCAACGAAGTGTTTTGGTCAAAGATGAGACCACGCGAAAAATATCAATTCCAGCAGAATACAAAGAAGTCACCAAAAAAGTATTGGTCAAAAAAGGCGGAATGAGTGCTTGGCGTTAAGTTCCTTGTACCCTTCCAGAACGCGGAAAAATTTTACCGATACACTATGCCTTGGGGAGCGCAGCCTTGACTGCTGATGCTAAAAAAATTATTGATAAACACGTATTGCATCTATTGCAAAAAGACCAAACCTCCATTATTGAAATTGGTTCGCATACCGATGCACAAGGAAGTGATCACTTTAATTTAACCTTATCCGAAAATCGAGCTAAAAATGTTGTGGAATACCTGATCTCAAAAGGTGTAGACAAGTCTAGATTGATTGCCGTTGGATATGGCGAAACCAAATTGCTAAACGATTGCAGCAATGGTGTAGATTGTAGCAATAATGAACATCTAAAAAACAGACGTACTGAGTTTAAAGTCTATTGATTTTTTTTGATTACCAAAAAGGCCTTTTCTCTCATGCTAGAAAAAAGGCCTTTTTTTATGCTTAAACTATAGGGTATTCAAGCTGTTTTAATTAAAACTTTATGGGTTGTGCTTTTCTTTATGGCTTGAATTTCGTGCCCCCTTAGCTATTTGTTTTCTTTTTTTCTTTCGCATTTTTTCCCATGCATCAAATTCCTCTTCGGATAGCAATTTTTTCATCTCTTTCTTTAAGGCAATCTGAAGGTCTAACAGAGCCATACGGTTGTCAAAGCTGCTTTTTGCGGATTTGTCTCGACGTAGGTTTTTGAGTTGTGCGTAATGCTTTTCGAGTACTTCGACGATAAGCGGTGTTTTTTCTGCTGAAAAATCTAAGTGCAATTGCATCTGTTTTGCTTGCAGTTGTGCGCGCTGTTCCAGGCTCATTTTTTCCCCTCTTTCAGGTTTTTGCGCATAAGTAGAGAGGCAAAAAAGTAACGTAAGTGTGTAAATTAACTGTTTCATGGTCATTGTTTTTGGTATATATGACCCTAAGTGTGTACAAAGGTTTAATCTCCTTACTTAGCTGTTGAGAAAAGCTAGTCTTTTAACTGGATCCAAAGACCGTCTTCTTTTTTCTCTACCTGACTTAATCCTTTTTTGTTGAGACCCTTTAAAGACACATCCCACTTTTTGTTGCTCAACCCTACTTGGGTTTTGAGGGCATTCAATAGGATGGGATTTTCTTTTTTTAATTCCTCCAAAATCAATTTCTCTTCTTCGGTCAAAGGAACCTCTTTTTTTTCAGGGCGCATTTGCGGAAAGAAAAGCACTTCTTGAATAGAGCTGTTGTTGGTCATTAACATCACCAAACGGTCGATGCCAATCCCAATTCCTGAGGTAGGGGGCATGCCGTATTCTAAAGCCCGCAAGAAGTCTTGGTCAATAAACATGGCTTCGTCGTCTCCTTTTTCACTCAGTTTGAGTTGCTCTTCAAAACGTTCTCGTTGATCTATAGGATCATTTAATTCTGAATAGGCATTTGCCAATTCTTTCCCATTGACCATGAGTTCAAAACGTTCGGTGAGTTTAGGATTAGAGCGATGTTCCTTGGTCAAGGGACTCATTTCTTTAGGGTAGTCCGTTATAAACGTCGGTTGAATGTAATGGTGCTCGCACTTCTCCCCAAAAATTTCATCAATGAGTTTTCCTACCCCCATGGTTTCATCTACTTCTAGCCCAAGTTCTTTTGCCGTTTCGCGGAGTTGGTCTTCGTCCATCTCCGAGACATCTATACCTGTATGGGTTTTAATGGCTTCCAAAATCGGAACCCTAGGATAGGGCGCTTTGAAGTTGATTTCATTTTCACCTACTTTCACCGTGGTGTCTCCATTAGAATCAAGCGCCACTTTTTCGAGTAGTGCTTCTGTGGTTTCCATCATCCAGAAGTAGTCTTTATAGGCGACATACAATTCCATTACGGTAAATTCTGGATTATGGGTACGGTCCATCCCTTCATTTCTAAAATCCTTAGAGAATTCATATACCCCATCAAAGCCCCCTACAATGAGTCGTTTTAAATACAATTCATTGGCAATTCTTAAATATAAGGGAATGTCCAAGGCATTGTGATGGGTGATAAAAGGGCGGGCTGAGGCACCTCCCGGGATAGGTTGTAAAATAGGGGTCTCTACCTCCAAATAGTCACGTTGATTAAAAAAATCGCGGATGCTATTGGTGATTTTTGTTCGTTTTATAAAAGTGTCTTTTACCTTGGGATTTACGATCAAATCTACATAGCGTTGTCTGTAGCGCAGTTCGGGATCGTTGAATTCATCATAAACATTTCCATCGGCATCCGTCTTGGGAAGAGGAAGTGGGCGTAAGGTTTTATTTAAAAGGGTAAAGTGATTAACCTGTACCGTTTTTTCTCCCACCTGAGTGGTAAAAAGACTCCCTTCTATACCAATGATGTCCCCAATATCCAAAAGTTTTTTATACACTTCATTGTAAAGGGTCTTGTCTTCCCCCTGGCAAATTTCATCCCGATTGAAGTAAACTTGAATGCGGCCGCTACTGTCTTGCAATTCGGCGAAACTGGCTTTTCCTTGTATTCTTCTGGACATTAATCGTCCCGCAAGAACAACCTTTTTTCCCTCTTCAAAATGGGATTTTATTTCATTTGCAGTGGTATCTACAGGATACAAAGGAGCTGGGTAGGGATTGATACCCAGTGCTCTGAGTTTGGCTAATTTTTCTCTTCTTACGATTTCTTGCTCAGAAAGCACCATATCTTCAAATTTTAGCAAAGATAGGGAGTTCCCCAATTTTACATCTTTAAAAATATGTATCTTTAATAAAAATTTTAACGTGAGTATTTTACGCGTCCTACTAGCGATTTTATTTCCCCCCTTATCTGTATTAGATCAAGGTTGTGGCTCTATACTTATCGTCTTTATCCTTACCCTTTGCGGGTGGGTGCCTGGAACCATTGCAGCCCTTGTTATTCTTAACAACACCAACCGATTTGAATACTATCGTTAATCGTATCGTTCAGTTACAAGATGTAGGTGTACAAGCATATAAAGATACTTGGGATATACAAGAAAAACTTCTTCAGCAGGCTGTAGATATCAAAAAGAAAAATAGAGGGGCAGCTGTAGCTCAGGCGACCGAAAATCATTTTTTATTTGTAGAACACCCCCCTGTGATCACTCTTGGTAAAAGTGGTTTGCCCAAACACCTGCTCCTCAATGAAAGAGAATTGGATCAAAAAGGGATTCACTTTTATAAAACCAACAGAGGGGGAGACATTACTTTTCACGGGCCAGGCCAAGTCGTGGGCTATCCTATTTTGGACCTTGAAAATTTTTTTACCGACATTCACAAATACCTGCGTTTTCTGGAAGAAATGGTGATACTTACCTTGTCTGAATATGGCCTAAACGCCACCCGTAGCGAAGGCGAAACAGGTGTATGGTTGGATGTAGGAACCCCTTTTGCACGAAAAATATGTGCGATGGGTGTTAAGGCCAGTCGATGGGTAACCATGCATGGTTTTGCGCTTAATGTAAATACAGATTTAACCTATTTCGACTATATCATTCCCTGCGGTATTCAAGGAAAAGCCGTCACCTCTTTACAAAAAGAATTGGGGAAAGCTGTCCCAATGGAAGAGGTAAAATCTAAATTAATCGCTCATTTTCTTACCCTTTTTAAGGCAAATCTTAAGGATTAATTTCATAGACCAGGATTCCATCTTTTTCAGAGAGCACCACCATTTCTAAGGCTTTGTCTTGGTCAGCGTTGGTCAGATCAATACCGGAAGTGCCATAAACGGGGAAGCCTTGAACCGCTGTTCCGTTGCTATAAAAGAGATAGACTTTCTCTGATTCAATATCGGTTACAGAAATGTATAAGATGTTTTGAAGATAGAAAATTTGTGGATCGGTATAGGTGCCGTAAGGAAGGGTAACAGGAATGCCTTTGATCGTAAGCATATTGCCCGAAAGGCTAACCAGTGATTTTTCGGTACAGCTAACTTTATGATCTGCTTCTACGCCTAGAGGGGTAGAAACTCTCCCTCCTTTGGTGTCAATCTGAACCAAGTTTCCGTCTGTATCTGTGGTGGTAAATAGATTGAGATAGGAGTACATTTTATTGCCAGAAAAATTGATTTTTTCGGGTACTTTAATCCGTGTTTTTCCGGTACGATTCAAAATATGTAACTTCCCATTTTCTTCTTGTACCACGATATAATCCTTGCGTTTTATGCGGACGTGAATGGGGGCATTTAGTACATTACTCTTTGTTTTTTTAAAGCTAAAGCCATTTACCTTTTTCCCTTTTCCGTCATACATCTGTAGTCGATTTCCTTGACTAACCAAAAAGCGATAATTTCTATTTTTATCATAATCAAACACGGCCAAAGGCTGAATGGGTCCATCATCCGAAAGATTTAAGGGGAATGGATTTACCCTTTTCCCGTTCCTGTCCAACACATAGAGTTTCTTTTCTGTTCTGAAAGCCATTTGCAGGCGTTTGTTTTTAAACAAATCTACTTGCTGTATCTTGCCTTGGATACTTCCTTCTAGCTCTTTTTTCCAAAACAATTTTCCTTGATCAGAAAAAAGATATAAGGTGTTGTTTCGGTCTTGAATGGCAATGTCTTTTCTTTTGGTTCTATGGTTGTATAGCCATTGAGGGGCTTGTTGTGCCTGTGCTTCGAGTTGAAGCAGTATTTTTTGCTCTACCGTGCCCTCTTGTTTTGTTATGCTGCTGTTGTGAACCCGTAAATAAAGGTGCATAAAATCACTTTCCGCCACCCCTTGATAGCCAGCATAAGGGTAGGTTTTATGGTCAAATTCAGAAAGACTTTCCGCTTTGTCAGGGAAGCTGTTTTCCCAATATTCCAGTACAGTTTTAGTGTTGGCTACCCACAGAAAGCTATTCTTTTGAGAAAGATTTTCTTTAAAGGCTTGGTAGCGTTTGCTTGCGGCCAAGGTTTTTTCTTCTTTATAGGCGCTTATGAGCTCCTTAAGTCCGCCTTCACTCTCTGCAAAAAGTAAAAAATCATCTATTTTACAGACCCATTGTATGGCTGGGGTTTTTCCTAAAGTAGATAAAAACACCTGCACATCTTTGGCTAGGCGAGTAGGGTAGTAGGGGGTGTTTCTAAACTCTTCTTGCGGGCTATCAGGTAAAAAAAGCTGACTAGCGCGAAGTTCATTTTTTAAATGAAACGCGATGCCCAATTCCTTTTTCAATTGAATCCACCCAATTTCATCAACACTGCTTAGGGCTTCTAAATCGATAGTAGCTAATGGGATATTTCTTTGCTGTACCCATTTCCGAAACTGGTCTTCAATGACTTGGGTGTTGTCTAAGGGCAGCGACAACATGCTGGTGGCATTGGCGGGTGTGATTTGATCTATCAGTGATTTTTGCGGTTGGCTGTCTTTTAAAATTCCAAGCGGATCCCCAATAGAATCTACAAGCTGCACCAAGCCATCCCATTCAATGCTTTTTTCGGTAAAGTCAATATCATAGGTATTCCATTCGAATCCTGTTTTGGGGAATAAAGGAGTTTCGGGTATCAGAGACGATAAAAGGCTTTCTTCTCTCGGCTGAATAAAGAGGTTTAAAGCACTTCCTTTGTTGGCGGTATTCACCAATTCATAAAAAAATGGAGAGCTAACCGCTTTGGCATCATTTTCAAAATTTCGGATGCAGTTCTCTAAAATCAGTTGGGTTGTAGAACGTATGCGAAAGCCGTCTACAAAACTTGTAAAAATGGTATGTTCGTCTTGTTTTTCTATATAGATTGTTCTTCCGTTGTATTCTTTTTTTGGAAGTGCTAAAAAGAGACTGTCAAACGGGTGTTTATCTACATAACTGGTCGCGATTTGCGCTTTCCCATAACGGGTCAAAAATAACAAGGCTTGATTTTCAGGATTTTTGGGAAGCGTTGTTTCGATGTCTTCTTGAACCGAAGCAAACAAGGGGCGCAATTGATTGGCTAGGGGGTTGTTTCGTTCTTGGGTTTTAAAGCTTTCCAAATCATTAAGCTGGGCGACCCAAATGGTGTTTTGCGGCACCCAATCGATGAGCGAAAAAGAAGTTGTGGTTTTGGTTTCACAAGCCGTTAAGCATACTATGGCAATAAGAAGAAGAGCTGTTTTTGGTATACCCTTGTACATAAACGCAAATTTGATTCAAATTTAAGAAACCTAAAATTCAATTTGAAGTTGTTCGGGCAGTAATCGAAAAGATTTTCTATGCCAGGGTGTTGGGCCATAGGCTTTGATGGCCTCACGATGCGCCGCTGTTGGATATCCTTTATTTTTTTCCCAAGCGTATTGCGGAAAAGTCAGGGCCATTTTTTTCATAAAATCGTCGCGATAGGTTTTCGCTAAAATAGAGGCTGCGGCAATGTTTAGGAATCTTCCATCTCCTTTTATATGGGTGTGGTAAGGAACGTTTTTATAGGGTTTAAAACGATTTCCATCCACGGCTATTCCATCCAAATCTAGCTGTAATTTATCTAAAGCCCTATGCATAGCGGTTATAGAAGCATTAAGAATATTCCATTGGTCAATTTCTTCAGGGCTACATTCTGCCACTCCGTAGGCAAGCGCAACCCTTTCTATTTCTTCGCGTAAAGCATAGCGTTGTTTCTCGGTTAGCTTTTTAGAGTCATTGAGTATAGGAGACGAAAAGTCTGGGGGTAATACCACGGCCGCTGCCACCACAGGTCCTGCCAAACATCCCCGTCCAGCTTCGTCTGTTCCGGCTTCTATGCCTTCCAAATATTGTCGTTCTAAAGTTCCCATAGAATAGGCTAAAGGTAAAAGGTTAAAAGCAGATTTTAGGAGGGAATAGATTGAAATTTAGTTTTAACTTCGCAACAAAATAGATATAGGTGCAACGGATTTTCTTCTTTTTAATGGTTTTTTTTCTCCCCCAACTCCACGGGCAAGAAAAAATACTGGATTCGCTTCCGCAAAATCCTATCGTTGTTCAAGACAGTATTTCAATACGACCTCCGGCAAGAATTAACGACAGCATCAATACCGTTAGGGATAGTCTTAGCGGGAAAGCAAAATTTCTTGGCGATAAAGAAAAAAAAGAAGTGGTCATCGATACCGCCACCATCGATATGTATCGCATTCTACAACATCAGCGATCGATGGCTATCGACACCAGCCTGACCATACAAAAGGACTATGTGTTCAACTACCTCCGTAAAGATTATTTCGAACTCTTGCCTTTTGTGAATATGGGACACGCCTTTAATCGACTAGGGCATGACTTTATAGAGAAACCTCTCCGGGCACAGTTAGGGGCACGCTCAAAACACTATGTGTACACCGAAACCCATGATACCCGATATTATGAGGTTCCGACCCCGCTGACAGAAATGTTTTTTAAAACCACCCTAGAACAAGGGCAATTGGCCGATGTTGTGATTGCCGTAAACACCAGCCCGCAATTTAACTTTGCCCTCAATTATAGAGGAATGCGATCTTTGGGGAAATATGTAAATCAGCGTTCCAATACAGAAGCGACGAAATTGTCCTTTACCTATAAAACAAAAAATGAACGCTACAAAGCCCGAGCACATTATACAGCCCAGTTGATCGAAAATCAAGAAAACGGAGGAGTGACGGCAGATGGAATAGTCTCCTTCCAAACGGGCGATCCCGATTTTCTCGAGCGCTCTGTTTTGCCCATACGACTGCGTTCCGCAGAAAACACCTTAAACGGAAAACGAAGTCATTTTTATCATCAATACTCCCTAGCGCAGCCAAAAGACAGTTTGGGAATTCAATGGACCTTAGGCCAAAGCCTTACCAACGAAACCAAGTTTTACACCTATAATGATTCCAGTAACTCTAGCTATTTTGGAGAACGGCTCAATGATGCTGCGGTCAATGATTGGGTAAAACATGCCTATCTCAATCACAGAATAGAAACCCATCTCAAGGCCCCTTTTTTGGGCGAGTTACGTGTTGGGATTGAAAATTACAAATCGCAATATTTCTTTAGAGAAACAACCGATGAGGTGGTAAGCACTGGGCCAGACGAATATGAAATAAGCCCAATGTATCTCAACGCCCAATGGAATTTTACTTGGAAAGGCTTTGATTGGATTAGTTCCTTTAATAAGACCCTTTCGGGAACCGACCTTAGTGATTCTTTTTCTACATCAGCGCGCTTTACGTTCCCGAACAAGGGGTATGTATTGGCTAAATTCGACTACCGTAATCGTATGCCTGATTTTAATTTTATTCGCTATAAATCTGCTTACACCCACTACAACTGGTATAACCCAAACTTAGAAAACGAAAAAATTGCAGGCCTTACCCTACAGCTTAGTCACCCGGTCCTAGGAACGATCAGCGGAAATTTCCAACGTCTTGAAAACTACACCCATTATTTACAGTCGCCAACCCAAATAGAGGAAGAAACCCAGCTCCCCATAGATCAATTCTTGGTTTCGGTACAGCAAGCGGGTTCCGTCATGACCTATCTAAAAGTGCGGTATGAAGGGCATTATGTTTTTCTCAAAAAATTTGCGCTGACCAACACGGCACAATACCAAAACGTTAGTTCGGCATCCGATGAGCTTGCCTTAAACGTCCCCGAATGGAACCTGCGGTCTACCCTAAGCTTTAGTTCAGACCTATTTAAGAAGGCGTTGTTTATGCAAGCGGG
>WTJB01000062.1:5900-9007 GCA_011526335.1 Candidatus Arcticimaribacter sp. | reverse complement strand
GTAAAACCATTGCCAAGCGCCTATCTGCTTCTAAATTTACTGCCCCTCATTATTATTTGGGTGTAGAGTTTGATATGGATCAAGCAATAGCATTTCGTACACAGTACAATGCTATCCCTGACACAAAAATATCCTTCAATGATATTGTCGTAAAAGCCACTGCACTTGCTTTGAAAAAACACCCACAGGTGAATTCGAAATGGCAAGACGACAAAATTATCCAGAATCATCACGTGCATATGGGGGTTGCCGTAGCGGTAGACGACGGTCTGGTAGTACCGGTTGTTCGCTTTGCAGATGAAATGACGCTCCCTCAGATTGGGGCTCAAGTCAAAGACTATGCAGTACGCGCCAAAGGCAAAAAATTGACACCAGCGGAAATGGACGGAAGTACCTTTACCATTTCCAATTTGGGGATGTTCGGTATTGAAACCTTTACCTCCATCATCAACCAACCCAATTCTGCTATCCTATCCGTAGGAAGTATCGTTCAGAAACCCGTGGTAAAAGAGGGTCAGATTGTGGTAGGCAATACAATGAAGTTGACACTCGCCTGTGATCATAGATCAGTAGATGGCGCAACAGGATCACTATTTTTACAAACGCTGAGAGGGTATATCGAAAACCCAATAACCATGCTGTTGTAAGAACAGTAGCCAAATAAAATAAATTCCCGCTTTTTAGCGGGTTTTTTTATCTTTAAAAGAAAATGAAAACCATAGTCATTACAGGAGCAGGAAAAGGAATAGGGTATTCTACAGCACTTCTTGCTGCAAAGAAAGGCCATACAGTTATTGCTCTTTCGAGGAATATCGAACACCTAAAAGGGGTTGACAATATCCTACCCTTTGCTATAGATCTTGCAGATCCTAAAGCCATTGCTTCTTTTGTAGAAGAACTCCAGAAAAATGCACAGAGTGTAGATGTGCTGATCAATAATGCAGGTCAGTTGATTAATACCCCTTTCGCAGAAACTACTTTCAAAGACTTTGAACGGGTTTATAAAGTCAATGTATTTGGTTTAGCCGAACTAACACGCTGTTTGTTGCCTTCAATATCTTCAGCGGGGCATGTGGTTAATATTAGCAGTATGGGAGGAGTTAGAGGCAGTGCAAAGTTTCCTGGCTTAGCGGCCTATAGTTCTAGTAAGGGAGCTGTCATCACACTTACTGAACTTCTGGCAGAAGAATATAAAGCTACGGGACCAAGCTTTAATGCCCTTGCCCTCGGGGCTGTCCAGACAGCAATGTTAGAAAGTGCTTTCCCAGGGTTTAAAGCCCCAATGTCGGCAGATGATTTTGCAGAATATTTACTTCATTTTGCCCTCACTGGTCATCAGTTTTATAACGGAAAAGTGCTTGAAGTGTCTTCTTCTACCCCATAGTAGATATGGACTATTCCCATTTTATTCCCAAAGAAGCTAGTGTTTATGTGGAAGAGCTATTACGTCCACTGTCTTTAGAAATTCGATTGACGAAAACGCGGAAGACAAAACACGGAGATTACCGAAAGCTTCCCTCTGGAGTACATCAAATTTCTATCAATAAGGGCGAGAATCCGTATCGATTTTTACTTACACTGGTGCATGAAATAGCCCACTATGTCGCCTTTACTCAGTATGGATATAAGATTATGCCGCATGGTAAAGAATGGAAAATGACCTTCAAAACCTTGATGGAACCCCTTTTGGTAAAGACCATATTTCCAGAAGATTTGCTAAGCGTTTTGCAGCTGCATTTCCAAAATCCTAAAGCGAGTTCCGATACGGACGGGCGTTTGGCTTCAGCTTTACAGCTTTATGATCCTTATGACGGTAAAGCAGCGTTAAACACGCTAGCCTATGGGGATCGGTTTACATTCAGAGAACGTTCATTTACACTAATCGAAAAACGTCGAACCCGCTTTTTGTGTGAAGAGAATTTAACCAAAAAACGCTATTTGGTTCCCGGTCATGCACGGGTTAATCCCGAATGAGGATCATTTTAAGTCATTGAGATATACCTCACGTACTTTTTTGAAAAGCTCGGAAGAATAAACAAAATTTGAAACGGCTTCGTTGTCGGTCTTAAAGATTTCTTTATTGTTGCCTTCCCATTCTTTTCTACCGTTTTCCAAGAAGACAATTTTTTCCCCAATTTCCATTACCGAATTCATGTCATGGGTGTTGATAACCGTTGTGATTTGATATTCTTGGGTAATTTCTTGTATAAGGTTATCGATTAGGATGGCGGTTTTCGGATCTAGACCAGAGTTGGGTTCGTCACAAAATAAGTACTTTGGATTCATTACGATAGCACGGGCTATCGCTACTCTTTTTTTCATTCCCCCTGAAATTTCACTGGGGAGTTTTTTGTTGGCATCGATCAAATTAACCCGTTGGATCGCTAGATTTGCTCGTTCTAAAATTTCGTCCTGTGGAGCTCCAGTAAACATTTGCATCGGGAACATGACATTTTCTTCCACCGTCATAGAATCAAACAATGCGCTGCCTTGAAAAACCATTCCCATGTCTTCGCGTAGGGTAGAACGTTCCTCTTGATTCATTTCTCCCATAGGGTTACCATCAAAAACGATCTCTCCTTTTTCTGGGGTAAAAAGTCCCAGAATGGATTTTAGAAAAACGGTTTTCCCTGATCCACTTTGACCTATAATCAGATTTGTTTTCCCTCGTTCAAATGAAGTGGATATCCCCTTGAGGACAGATGTTTTCTCAAAGGATTTATGAAGATCTTTTACCTCTATCATGTCAAAAGAATATTGGTCACAATTGCGTTCATGATAATTATGGCTACGCTAGTCCATACAAATGAGGTTGTACTGGCTTTTCCTACCCCCAATGCGCCACCTTTCATATAATACCCGTGATAAGAGGGGATGGTTGCCAAAAGCATGGCAAATAAAAAAGTCTTTATAAAAGCATAGGTAACATGAAACGGGTTGAATTCTAACTGCAGGCCTTCTATAAAATCTGCATGCGCAGAAAATCCCCCACTAATGCAGGCAAAATATCCGCCTAAGATGCCTAAAAACATTGAGATAACAATGACAAACGGATAAAGGGTCATGGCTACGATCTTGGGAAAGATAAGGTAGTTATAGGTATTTAC
>WTJB01000062.1:1208-5800 GCA_011526335.1 Candidatus Arcticimaribacter sp. | reverse complement strand
GATAAAGGGTCATGGCTACGATCTTGGGAAAGATAAGGTAGTTATAGGTATTTACCCCCATGACTTCAAGAGCATCGATTTGTTCTGTTACACGCATTGTACCAATGCTTGATGTAATAAAAGACCCAACTTTTCCGGCCATGATAACAGAAATAAAGGAAGGGGCAAATTCTAAAATTATAGATTGACGTGTAGCAAAACCCACCAGATATTTTGGCAACAATGGATTGTCGGAATTAATGGCGGTCTGTATCGCTACCACTCCTCCTACAAAAAAAGAAATAAAAGCCACGATACCCAAAGAGCCAATGATTAAGTCGTTGACGTCACGTAAAATTAATTTTCGAAGGACACTCCCTTTTGTAAAGGTGCTAAATGTGCGTTGAAGCATAATAAAGTAACGTCCTAAATGCGCAAGTAACTTAAGCATGCATAAAAATACACAAAAGGGAGGAATGTGAACGAAAAAGAATCAACAAGATTCTAGATGTTTGCCTGGCTTATAGCTGGTAAGTAATGGCGTTGATATTCATTCCCGCACCAACACTAGCAAAGAGGACGATGTCGCCTTGGGCCAAACGATGCCCCTCTTTTTCATTTCTGATGACTTGATCATAAAGGGTTGGGATTGTAGCGACCGAACTGTTGCCGTGTTCTTGAATGTTCATGGGGAGAACGTCCGAAGGAACGGAAGTTTTGTATTGTCTAAAGAAGCGTTTCACAATGGCCTCATCCATCTTGTCATTGGCTTGATGGATAAAGATTTTTTTAAGTGATCCAATGGGTACTCCCGCAGCATCTAAGCAAGACTTCATGGCTACAGGAACTTTTGTCAAAGCAAACTCATACACTTTTCTGCCGTGCATCTTGATGTAGTATAAAGGATCATTTTCTGCGTACCCTTCCCCGAAGAAAAGCATATCGGCCTCTCCGTTAAAGGTGTAGGTAACTGTTTCATGAGAAAGAATCCCTCCCGATTCTTCTGATTTTTCTAGGATAGTGGCTCCTGCACCATCGGCAAAAATCATAGAATCACGATCCGCAGGATCAACAACGCGAGAAAGCGTCTCTGTCCCTATGACTAAACATTTCTTAGCCATTCCTGCCTTGATAAAAGCCTGGGCTTGTATCATGCCTTCAATCCAACCTGGGCAACCGAATAAGATATCGTAGGCTACACATTTGGGGTTTTCAATTCTAAGCAAGGTTTTGACCTTTGAGGCTACACTCGGTAGAGGGCTTGACTGATGTGAATCTTTTTGTGTATCTCCAAAATTGTGCGCAACGATGATATAGTCGAGCTCTTCTTTTGAGATCCCAGCGTCATCAATGGCCTTTAACGCTGCCTCCGCCGCGAGATCAGAAGAGTTGATCTCTGCAGGTGCATAGCGCCGTTGTTGAATGCCCGTGATAGCGCTAAACTTTTCAATAATTTCTTGGTTTTCTTGTGTGAAGGCGTTGCCCTCATCGTCCAAAAACTTGTGGTTTAAAAATGAGGCGTTGTCCACTATTTCATTAGGGATCGCACTTCCAGTACCGGTTATTTTTAAGTTCATTCAGTTTGTAGTCTTATGTAAAGCTATAAATCCGTTGGTGTACTATGCGTTGGGGTTCAAAATATGAAACGATTTCTAAGACTTAATATTTTTAATAAAATACAGCGTTAAAAAAACACAATCAATTTATAATCAAAGTTATGAGTACGATTCAACCGAGGGGCAACTGCATATTAAATTACGATCTCCAAAGGCTTCGTCAACCCTTCTTACGGTAGGCCAAAATTTATTTTCTTCTAGATATTCTAGAGGGAAAAGTGCTTTTTTTCTACTGTATTCATAGGGCCATTCGTCTTGGGTAGCCATTTCTAGAGTATGCGGCGCATTTTTTAAAATGCTCGTTTCGTCATGAAAATCTTGCGACTCAATTTCGGCTACAATCGAAATCATGGCGTCGCAGAATCGATTTATTTCCGCTAGGTTTTCGCTTTCTGTTGGTTCTATCATCATAGTACCCGCAACAGGGAAAGAAACCGTAGGTGCATGAAAGCCGTAGTCCATTAAACGTTTTGCTACATCGACAACTTCAATGCCTTTGGTTTTAAACGGACGTAAATCAATAATGAGTTCGTGTGCCGTTCTTCCATTGTCTCCGGTGTAGAGGATAGGATATACTTCTTCTAAACGTTGCTTGATGAAATTAGCATTAAGAATAGCAATTTCAGTAGCTCTTTTTAATCCTCGTGCTCCCAACATTTCTATATAACCATAGGAGATCAGGCAGGCCAGGGCAGACCCCCAAGGCGCAGCTGAAATGGCAGTTATGGCTTTTTCGCCTCCAGTGCTCACAATAGGATTGGAGGGAAGGAAAGGCGCTAAATGTGCGGCAACACAAATTGGTCCTACTCCAGGCCCACCCCCACCATGAGGGATAGCAAAGGTTTTATGTAAATTTAAGTGGCATACATCGGCACCAATTTTGGCAGGACTGGTAACCCCTACTTGCGCATTCATATTGGCCCCATCCATATACACTTGACCCCCGTATTTGTGGATCAAGGCGGTTATGCTTCTTATGTTGCTTTCAAATACCCCATGGGTAGACGGATAGGTTACCATCAACGCGGCAAGATGATCTTTGTGTTCAATGACTTTTTCGTTGAGGTCTTCCCAATCAATATTTCCACGTTCATCGGTTTTGGTTACCACTACTTTCATTCCTGCCATGACAGCAGAAGCGGGGTTTGTACCGTGTGCCGACGCCGGAATAATGCATATATTTCTATGACCGTCTCCATTGTTTTGATGGAAGGCACGGATTACCATAAGTCCCGCATATTCCCCTTGTGCCCCTGAGTTGGGTTGTAGTGATGTTGCGGCAAAACCTGTGATACGGTTCAGCTGCTCGGTCAGGTTTTGGAGTACCTCTTGGTATCCTTCCACCTGATCTAGCGGAGCAAATGGATGAAGTGCTCCCCACTGAGGCCAGCTCAAGGGTAACATTTCACTTGCAGCATTGAGCTTCATGGTGCAAGACCCCAAAGAAATCATCGAATGGTTTAATGCTAAATCTTTGCGTTCAAGTTTTTTGATATAACGCATAAGACTTGTTTCGGAATGGTAGGAATTAAATACCGGATGCGTTAAGAAAGGGGATGTTCTTAAACTTTTACTAGGCAAGGCCGAAACTGTTGCTGTAGTTGAGGGATCAATCTTTTTATTGCTGTAAGCTTCAAAAACACCAAGGAGTTGTTGGAACTCAGTTGTTCCCGTCGTTTCGTTCAAAGATAAACTCAAGTGTTCTTCATCAATATAATGAAAGTTAATCTGACTTGACTCTGCAATGGCGCGGACTTTTTGGCTGTCAAGCTTTAGGTGGAGCGTGTCAAAGTATTGAGTGTTTAGGATTTCAATCCCCAATGCACTGAGATGGTTTGCCAAAGTTTTGGTCTGTTCGTGAATTTTTTCAGCGATCGCTTTTAATCCACGCGGTCCGTGATAAACAGCATACATCCCTGCCATAACCGCCAATAAAACCTGAGCAGTACATATGTTTGAGGTGGCTTTGTCTCGTTTTATGTGCTGTTCTCTTGTCTGAAGCGCCATGCGTAATGCAGGTTTACCATCCAAATCGCGAGTCTGGCCAATAATACGGCCCGGGATATTTCTCTTATATGCTGTTAGTGTTGCAAAATAGGCGGCATGTGGCCCTCCATATCCTAAAGGAATACCAAAGCGTTGTGTAGACCCTACAACAACATCAACACCGTATTGACCCGGTGCTTCTAATAAGGTCAGTGCTAGTAGATCTGCTGCTACAGCAACTTTAACCTCGTGTTCTTTTGCTTTTTTGACCTGGGCTTCCAGATCAATGATATGACCATATTTTCCGGGATACTGATAGAGTGCCCCAAAGAAGCTCTCATCAAACAAGATGGCGTCTTCATCGGCAACAACGAGTTCAATCCCAATAGGGGTTGCTCGGGTTTGGAGTAGGGATAAAGTTTGGGGTAAAATTTTATCCGAAACATAAAAACGATTGGCTCCACTCTTTTTTTGCGCTCTAGAACGGACACTGAACAACAAGCCCATCGCTTCGGCAGCAGCGGTGCTTTCATCCAATAGCGAAGCATTGGCCAGCTCCATGCCGGTAAGGTCTGTGACTACTGTTTGGAAATTCAGTAATGCTTCAAGACGACCTTGTGCTATTTCGGCTTGATAAGGGGTGTAGGCCGTATACCAACCTGGATTTTCAAGTATATTGCGTTGGATCACAGCCGGAGTAATGGCCGAATGATACCCCATCCCGATATAAGTGTCGTATAATTTATTTTTCGCTGAAAGTTTTTGAATTTTTTTTAAAAACTCGTGTTCACTGATACCTTCAGGAAGGTCTAGATTCTCATCTAAAAGTATATCGTGTGGCAGGGTTTCTTTTAATAAAGTTTCGATGTCGGGAAGCCCTAGACTGCTGAGCATGGTTTGAATCTCTCCTTCATTCGGTCCAATGTGTCTATTCTCAAACATATGCATTCGTTTTATCGTTCAAAAGTACAGCATTTTCCATTTTTATTTTCTCCATTTTTTTTAAAATTA
>WTJB01000062.1:0-1108 GCA_011526335.1 Candidatus Arcticimaribacter sp. | reverse complement strand
TCGTTCAAAAGTACAGCATTTTCCATTTTTATTTTCTCCATTTTTTTTAAAATTAAGTAGAAGTTTTTAACGCAATGGCTTACTTATCAACACAGAGGAGGTATTTTTGTACTATGAGTTCTATAGATCGGTATTTTTCCCTCTACATAAGCCATAATATTCATGTGTCGCTTATGGTGGTATGCCTTTATGTAACCACTGTTTTAGAATGGGGTTTACCCCTTTTAGGTGCGCCTATAGC
This sequence comes from Candidatus Arcticimaribacter sp., assembly GCA_011526335.1. Classification (GTDB taxonomy): domain Bacteria; phylum Bacteroidota; class Bacteroidia; order Flavobacteriales; family Flavobacteriaceae; genus Arcticimaribacter. Next base: position 867 of record WTJB01000062.1, on the reverse strand, counting down.
CATTGTTTTTTTGGGATCTTTTTTAAGCTATTCTTTTATAAAAAAACCCGTCTATTTTTTTTCTTCTTTGACCCGTTTTTATCGCCTCAGGGGTGGAGGAATTTATTTTTTAAGTGCGTTGCTTTTTGGAGGTTTACTACTAAATACAGCTGTCCCCGATAAAATCATTTTTTTTAGTGCGGGTTGTTTGGTGTTTTTTTATGTTTTCCCACAAAGTAGATATATAAACTTACGACGCTTAAGTGGGATCAAAATTTATATTGTATCGCTCAGTTGGGTTTTGATTACAGGGGTGTTGCCCTTTGAAAATTACGACTGGAGTACGCCACATTATCTCTATCAGTTGCAACGATTTTTACTCATCATCTTGGGGACACTTCCTTTTGAACTTCGCGATCTAAAAGCAGATGATCCCCGTCTGAAAACACTAGCACAATCTTTGGGTTTTTCTGGAGTACAGTTGTTAGGATACGGTCTCTCCTTTTTCATCTTTCTTTTAAGTGGTGCATTGCACTATTTGTATGGTGTAGCAGCCTATTCAGCACTTGTTTTATTGCCCTTTTATTTGTGGAGTCTTAACGATATCGAGCGTTTATCTTCCCCTTATTTTGTTTCTTTTTGGGTAGAATGGATTCCTTTTTTTGGTCTAATTTTTCTATATTTCTCCCGATGAAAATATTACTGCTTATCCTTTTAGGTTTTCAATGGTCCCACCAAATGGTGCAACCCAATCAAGTAGAGAAATTACTGGAGCAAAACATAAGGGTTGTAGATGTAAGAACCCCCGAAGAGTTTTCTGCCGGAGCCCTGCCGAATGCAGAAAATGTTTCGGTTACCTCCCTTTCCTTTTTATCTGAAATAGGGGAC
>WTJB01000254.1 GCA_011526335.1 Candidatus Arcticimaribacter sp. | reverse complement strand
GGAATCTCTTTAAGAAATTTCTACATGGAAAATAATAATATAAAAAAACAAAAAGCTTTTGTCTCAGAGGAAGAAAAAACATTAAATTGGGAAGAAATACAAAATTCTTTTAAAAATACATTTGGAAGTGAAATTTATAATAGTTGGCTACAAAAAATAAATTTAGTGAAAGAATATAACGATTACTTAATACTTGGTGTTCCTACTAGATTTTTCAGAGATTGGATTGTTTCAAGATATTTAGATAAGATACTTGAGCAGGTAAAAAGTTTCAAATTAAGTTTAACAAGAATAGAATTTAAAATCATCGAGGAAAAGAAGCAAAATCAAGAATTTATCAAAATAGATCTTCCCCTAGAAAAACAACTTGAAATGTTGACCGACCTAGGTCTAGAAGTAGAAGGCAATGACCCCTTTGAGTCTGTAAAAGGGAGTTTTAAAGGAGTAGTTGTTGGAGAAGTGCTTGCCTGTGTTCCGCATCCCAATGCAGATCGATTAAAGGTTACAAAGGTCAACATAGGAGAAGAACAGGCGGTTCAGATCGTATGCGGTGCCCCCAACGTAGCAGCAGGCCAGAAAGTACCCGTAGCCACCATCGGGACCGTATTGTATACTGCCGATGGCGAGGCGTGGACCATCAAAAAAGGAAAAATCCGAGGAGAAGCCAGTCATGGGATGATTTGCGCGGAAGATGAATTGGGACTCGGAACAAGTCATGAGGGAATCATGGTTTTGGATGAAAGTTTAAGCCCAGGTACCCCCTGTGCTTCCATCTTTGCTATTGAAAAAGACAACACCATAGAAATTGGCTTAACCCCCAACCGGGCAGATGCGATGAGCCATATGGGCGTAGCCCGAGACCTAAAAGCGGCTTGTATTCAAGCTGGAATTCCGTTTGAATGGAACTATCCCAACAATGACAGTTTTAGAGTAGACAACAACTCTGCTCCAGTAGAGGTAATTGTAGAAGATAAAGAAAGGGCTCCCCTCTATTACGGGCTCACCCTCTCGGGGCTTGAAGTAAAACCCTCACCTAGCTGGTTACAAAATAGATTAAAGGCTATTGGTCTTTCGCCAATCAATAATATTGTTGATGCAACCAATTATATTTTGCATCATTTAGGTCAACCGTTACATGCATTTGATTTGGATAAAGTAAAAGGTAAAATCCAAGTAAAAACGGTTCCGCAAGACAGCCCTTTCGTTACACTCGATGGGGTGGAAAGAAAACTGCATGCAGAAGATTTAATGATCTGCGACGATCATCAGCCCCTATGCATCGCTGGGGTTTTTGGGGGCCAAAATTCTGGAGTTTCGGAAAGCACCACGCGAATCTTTTTAGAAAGTGCTTACTTTAATCCTGTAAGCATCCGAAAAACAGCCAAACGCCACGGATTAAATACAGACGCCTCCTTCCGATTTGAACGAGGCATTGACCCAGAAATCGGTGTGTTTGCCTTAAAGCAAGCTGCCCTTTTGATCAAAGACATTGCCGGAGGTGAAGTGACTTCACACCTTCAAGAAGCCACTACCCCACTGCCAGATGAAATCAATCTCTTTTTGAATTTCAATCGCATCACAAAAGTGTTGGGACAAGAAATTCCCAAAGATGAACTTCAAAATATTTTAAATGCCCTTGAAATTCGCATTCAGAATGTAACCGAAGAAGGATTTTCTATGGTTGTTCCAAGATATCGTGTTGACGTTACCCGTGAAGCGGATATTATTGAAGAAATTCTGCGGGTATACGGATACAATAAAATTGAAACGACCAACACCCTTAAGAGTGTTTATCCTGAATTTTCATTAAAAAGCGATTACAACACCCAACAGCGTATAGCGCAACAGCTTGTAGGACAAGGGTTTTACGAAATCCAAAACAACTCGCTGACCAATCCTGCCTATGCTGCCCTGTCAGAAGAGTTGGATCGTATCCCCAAAGTAAGCCTCTTAAATCCGCTTGGGCAAGATCTATCCGAATTACGAACGGGGCTACTGTTTTCCATACTGGAAGTCGTGGCCTTTAATCGGAATAGACAACAAAAAACATTACGATTATACGAGTTCGGAAAAGCCTATCAAAAAACAACAACCGGCTTTGAGGAAACTAAAAAACTAGGCCTGTGCTTGAATGGTGCCAAACACCAAGAAAGCTGGAACAGCCCGCAGCAAAACTTTAGCTTTTTTGATCTAAAACAATATGTCAACTTGATTTTAGATCGTATGGATATCGAGAAATATGAAATTCAGAATACGGGCAGCGACCTCTTTTCTGAAGGTTTTGATTATACGATCAAAGACAAGGTTTTGGTAAAATTTGGTTCTGTAAAATCAGAACTCGCCAAACACTTTTCTATCGATCAAGAGGTGCTTTTTGCCGAATTTAACTGGGATGTTCTCTATGTTCTTTCCAACAGAAAAGAC
>WTJB01000083.1 GCA_011526335.1 Candidatus Arcticimaribacter sp. | reverse complement strand
GAATATCCACTAAAATTAGGGTGAAACTGAATGTATAAGGCCAAAAACAAGACCATCACAGCACGAGCAATAAAGGTCCCGATAGCGGCTCCTTCTACCCCCATCGCCGGAAAACCAAAATGTCCAAAAATTAAGGCATAGTTTAAAAACACATTGACCCCATTGCCAAATAAAGTAGCATACATCGAGGGCCGGGTTATGGAAAGACCATCAGCAAACTGCTTAAACGCCTGAAATAAAACGATCATGACCAAAGAAGCAGCGACCCATTTTAAATAAGGAAAGGCCAAGCGAACAACCTCTGGGGGTTGGTGCATGTCAAACATTTTATCCTTGGCCAAAAAGACGGTTAAATACAGTAAAATTCCTAAGCCCAAACAAAGGACAATGGCGTGACTAAACAGCGTTTGCACACGTAGGATATTTTTAGCACCATCGGCTTGAGCGATCAAAGGGGTAATGGCGGTAGAAAACCCAATCCCCAACGACATGGCCACAAAAACAAAACTATTGCCCAAAGATACCGCTGCAAGCGCTGTGGCTCCTAGCTGCCCAACCATTATATTATCGATTAATTGAACAATGGTATGCCCAAGCAGTCCCAAGATCACTGGGCCAGCTAACTTTAAATTATAAGGAAACTCTTTGGTATAAGCGAATAGTAGGCTCAACGAAAACCGTTATAAAGTGAAATAATCAACCAAATACACCAAAGTGGCCATGGTGGCTGCCCCTAACTCTAACTCCCGCTTGTTGATGGCGTCAAACGTATCAATGGCGGTATGGTGGTAATCAAAATACCGTTGTGAGTCTGGACGTAAACCAGCAAGTATGTTGGAGTCGGTTTTTAGATCATCTACATCTGCGCCGCTGCCCCCTTTTATAAACATATGAATTAAATAGGGTCTAAAATAAGGTTCCCAAGCTTGGATGGCTTTTAACTTTTCAGGCGTTGTATCAATTGAAAATCCTCTAGGAGAAAATCCACCTGCATCAGATTCCAGAGCAAAAACGTGATTTTCTTTATTTTTCTCTGCTTCAGCAGCGTATTTAATTGCTCCGCGTTGACCATTTTCTTCATTCATAAAAAGCACTACACGTAAGGTTCTTTTGGGGCGATAGCCTGTCTTCTTAAAAAGACGTAATACTTCCATAGACTGTACCACTCCGGCGCCATCATCATGAGCCCCGTCTCCTAAATCCCAGGAATCTAAATGTCCGCCGACAACCATAAACTCCTCAGGATGTGTAGTTCCTTTGATTTCGCCAATAACATTATAGGAAAGTACATCGGGTAGGTTCTTACAGTTTTGTTTTAAATAAAAAGTCAATTTGGGATTTAAGGCAAGCATAGAACTCAAGAGCTCTGCCCCATTGGTGCTGATGGCTGCTGCAGGGATGCGTTTGTTTAAAGGCAAATCTCCATAGCTCATGGTACCCGTATGCGGATAATCATCCAAACGAAGATTCATCGATCTAACAATAACGCCAACAGCTCCCAATTGAGCGGCTTCTTTGGCCCCAGAAACCCGTTGACTGACACATCCGGAATAAGCTGCAAACGTGTTGATCAAATCTGCTTGCATGGGGCGGTTATAAAAGACAATTTTCCCTTTTACCTTTTCGCTTCCCAACGCTTGGAGTTCCTCGAAGTTTTTAACCTCAACAACCTCTGCCTTGATTCCTCCTAGGGGGGTAGCTACTGACCCGCCTAAGGCACATACCGGAACATTAACGGTATTGCCCGGACTGGTTTCTATATTGGCATATTCAAAAGTTCCCCTAATCCATTTTGGCACCATAACGGGTTGTAAATAGACGCGGTCTAAACCTAATGCGTCAAGCTCTTCTTTACCCCATTCTACAGCGCGCTCGGCATTAAGTGAACCCGATAATCGTCCCCCTATTTGATTGGATAAGTGACGCAGCCATTCATAACTTTGTCCCTCCAATAAAGCGGTGGTGTAAAGCTCCTTAATTTGTGTTTCTACTTCTGGATTTTGGGCATTGGAGGTGAACATTCCAATCCATAATAAGGTAATTAATAGACGTTTCATAGTTATTTTGTTGCGTATTGTTTTATGTTCTTTTTGCTAATTGGGTTGTCTCCTAAAATCATAAGGCGTTCTACTAAATTACGCAGTTCGCGTATATTCCCCGACCAAGGATACTCTTTTAATAATTGAAGTGCTTCGGGCTTAATCGCCTTTTCAGGGACACCATCTTTCTGAGCTATTTGTTGAATAAAATGTGTGCACAAAGCCGGAATGTCCTCCAATCGGTCTTTTAACGCAGGGACTTCAATAAGAATTACGGCCAACCGGTGGTATAAGTCTTCTCGGAATTTCCCTTTCTGTATTTCTTCTTTTAAGTTTTTATTGGTAGCGGCCAAAATGCGTACATCAACCGTTAGGTCTTTGTCACTTCCC
>WTJB01000066.1 GCA_011526335.1 Candidatus Arcticimaribacter sp. | reverse complement strand
TTCGCGCACTTTCCTGGGGCGATAGCTCGTCATGTAACGATACATTCCCTCTTTGGTTTTCTGAAAAATAAGCGGGACGATTGATCTTCCCAATATCGTGATATAAAGCCCCCACGCGCGTCAACAAGGCATTGGCACCAATTCTTACCGCTGCTGCTTCGGCCAAATTAGCCACTTGAAGCGAATGATGAAAAGTACCCGGCGCCTGATCTGAAAGCATTTTAAACAAACCGGAGTTGGTGTCTGAAAGCTCTAAGAGAGAAACATCAGAAACAAGTTTGAATATTTTCTCGTAGAGATAAATCAGTGGTTGCACAAAGAGTGTCAAAAGTCCACCAATGACAAATAACCCAATATTAAGTGGTTCAATTTGAGTAATGCTACCTTGTTTGATGAGAACAAAACAAAGATAACCGAAGAGATAAACGGAGGTGATCTGTGAGACAGATATGAATAAATTGGCCCGCTTGTACAGTTCGGAAGCACTGAGGATGGTTATCATGCCTGCAAGAATTTGCAATACAAGATATTCAAAACCATTGGGTACAATGAACCCAACAATGGTGATAGTAATGACATGCACAAACAACCCCAATCGCGCATCAAAAAAAGCTTTAGTGATCAATGGAAAAATACAAACAGGCAAGACATAAATATAAGCGCTTTTGTACCCTAGAAGGGAAGTACTTGCCCCCACCATCAGTAAAATATTGAAAAAAAGAAACGTAACCTTTGTGTTGTCTTCGTAAATCGCTGGGCGGTATTGATGGATAAACATAAAGAGAATCAATAGCACAATGCCTATCATAAGAAAATAGCCCGTAGTGGTCCAGTAATAATTTGCCTTGGAACGTTGGTTGGAAGCAAATTGTTGACGCAATGACCATAGCATGCTCCAGCGCTTTCCCACAATGGGCTGGCCCGGCGAAATAATTTCTTGCCCTTCGACAACAATGTCACGGGTGGGTGAAATTTCGGCATATTGACGTTGTAATTCTTTTTCCGTAAAAGTGGTATTCACCGCTAGGTTGGGCAAGAGAATGTCAAAAAATAAATTATAAAACGCCTTGGATTCAGGGGTGGACTTTTGAACGGTTCTCTCTTTTAAATACCCCTCAAGACTGCGTAAATCGATCAGCGCATCGAACGAAACATCTTTTTCATTTTTTCCAGAAATCAAACCAGCAACCTCTCCCCCTTCATGAGAATAATTGGGAGGTAAAACTCCTGTATCATACATCTCCTTCAATAACGCCAGCCCAAAATCATAATTCAGTTTGTCCAACCGACTTGATGGTTTTCTGATTTTGGAAAAATAGGTGGCGAAATCGCGCTTATACCGATCGACAACACGCGGATATACGGTGGAATCGACAGTAAAAAAAACGAGCGCTTTTTGGCGTAATTCCACTTTTTCTATAGCAATTTCTTCATCTGATTTAATCAAAGCAAAATCGAAAGGAGCGTACAGCTTTTCGTACTTCCAAAGGTCTCCTTCTGAAAAATCATATGCCCATTGGTTTTTTGTAGGTAATAGATATACAATGGCCAAAGTAGAGAGCAAGAACAAAAAAAACTTGTAAATCAGCGATTGATAGTTGTAAAGAAAGGCAAGAATTTTTTGCATAAGTCAAGAAAGAACAATTAATGCGAAGATAAACAATGATTACTTAGTGCCTTTAGCTTTTCAAAAATGAACAACAACAAATAGTTATCGAAGGTTTTTTTTACTTTTGGGGAAAGCAATTAAATTACCATCCTTTGAAATACGGTCTCTGTCATCTGGGCGTTGTTCCAATCAGAAAAGAAAACAATCATCGCAGTGAATTGACCTCTCAGCTTCTTTATGGCGACCTGTTCAAAATCATCGATCAGCGAAAAGATTGGTACAAAATCAAAACTGCATGGGATGATTATGAAGGGTGGGTGCTCCAACAACAATGCTTCTTGATCAATAAAGAGCAGTTCGTGGGACTGAAAGAGCTCCCTAGCGTATGTACTACGCAACTTTTTGATTTAATTCTTCAACCAAATGGGGAAAATTTTCCAATCCCGCTAGGAAGTGATCTCAGAGCGCTTTCCCTTTTAAATCAGACCTTGGATCAAATTCCTCAGCCCCTGGAAAAATCTAAAGCAGAAATCGTAAAAACCGCCTATCAATACCTCAACGCTCCCTATCTCTGGGGAGGGAAAACACCTTTGGGCATCGATTGCTCTGGGCTAACCCAAATAGTGTACAAAATTCATGGCATCCCCATCAAGAGAGATGCTTATCTTCAAGCGGAGCAAGGAACAACCCTCAGTTTTATCGAGGAAAGTGAACCCGGCGACTTGGCTTTTTTTGACAATGAAGAGGGTAATATTATTCATGTAGGAATTTTACTCAAAAACCACTACATCCTACATGCGCACGGCAAGGTTCGTATCGATAGAAT
>WTJB01000268.1 GCA_011526335.1 Candidatus Arcticimaribacter sp. | reverse complement strand
ACCTTGTACAATCCTATTTTTTATCAGAATCTGGGCTTAAACGGCGATATAGAACCCGTAGTAAGTGGACGTGCTACCTTGGCTACCCAATCGCATTTTTTAGGCACTTGGGTTTTTGTCAGCAATGTAACCCTCAACCGTTTTCCGTCTGATTATCCAGAATTGAGCTATATCTTGACCCTGACCCACACCCTAAACCCCCTATGGTCGGTGTATTTAGAGACACAAGGCATCAGCAGTGATATTTATACCGATCAGATCATAAGAACAGGGGCCGCTTATCTTTTGATGGATGATATTCAGCTAGAAGCTACCATCGGCGCCAATACCAAAAATACGCCTTCGATCTTTACCATCAATGCCGGGATTTCCTACCGACTGGATTTTCATCGCGATATAGATCCGGCTGAAAAAGCAGAAAAAAGAGAATTTAAGAAAGAAGAAAAAGCGTTTAAAAAACAGGCGAAAAAAGCCGAAAAAGAAAACAATAAACGCAACCGAAAAGCAAGAAGAAATTAATGCGGATATGATAAAAGTAGTTGAAGTAACCACCCCCAAAGGGTTTCAAGATTTTGTGCATTTTCCTTTTACCCTTTACAAAAATCATCCGTATTGGGTACCCCCGATCATCAATGAAGAATTGGAGGCCATTGACAAAGAACGCAACCCGGTCTTTAAAAATGCAGATGCGGCCTTTTTTCTGGCCTATAAACGAGATAAAATCGTGGGGAGAATTGCCGCCATGGTAAACTGGATAGAGGTTAAAGAACTTCAAAAAAACAAATTGCGTTTTGGGTGGTTTGATGTCATCGATGATGTAGAAGTGACCCGATCGCTATTGGAGGCGGTAAAAACTTTCGGAAAAAAACATCAATTGGACTTTCTCGAAGGCCCTGTTGGCTTTTCTAATTTGGACAAAGCCGGAATGCTCATTGAGGGTTTTGAAGAAATGAACACCATGATCACCCACTACAACTATCCCTACTACATGGAGCATATGAACGCCTTGGGCTTAGAAAAACTGGCCGTATGGGTAGAGTATGAAATAAAAATTTCCTCCTTTGAAAATTCGCCCAAAAAGGTGCAGAAATTTGGAGAACTCATGTTGGAACGCTACAATTTGGAGGTGATCCATTTTAAAAAGACCAAAGACATATTGCCGTATGTAGATCAAATGTTTGTGCTGTTGGAGGAAACCTACAACAAACTGCAAACCTTTGTTCCCGTTCAGCCCTACCAAATAAAACATTACAAAGAGCGGTATTTTAAATACATCCATCCTGAGTTTATCAAATGCGTTAAAGACTCCACAGGTAAGCTGGTGTCTTTTGTCATCATCATGCCGTCCTTTACCAAGGCCTTAAAAAAAGTAAATGGGAAACTGTTTCCCTTTGGGTTCCTACATATACTGAAGGCCCTTTACTTTAACCACAGGGCTTCTTTTTATCTCATCGGGGTGCACCCAGATTATCAGAACAAAGGGGTAACGGCCATTATTTTTAATGAAATACAAAAGCTTTTCAATAAAAAAGGGATTACGTTGGTTGAAACCAACCCGGAATTGGAAGAGAATGACGCCATACAGAAGATGTGGAAAAACTACGAACATCGACAACATAAAAGAAGAGCCACCTTTACCCAACCCCTTGACAAATAATGTTGACTGAAGGAACCATAATCGCACTATCTACCGCGGCGGGTCAAGGCGCTATTGCTGTGCTTCGCCTTTCGGGAAGTAAAGCCATCACGACCGTTGACCGCTTGTTTAAAGCCCGCTCTGGAAAACCCCTCAACACCCAAAAAAGCCATACAGTGCACTTGGGCGATTTGATGGACAAGCAAACGGTAGTAGACGAAGTATTGGTTACCCTGTTTAAAGGGCCTCACTCCTACACGGGCGAAGATGTAGTAGAAATTTCATGTCATGGATCGGTTTTTATTCAGGAGAAAATTTTGCGCCTCTTTTTAGATCATGGCATACAGGCCGCTCAACCCGGAGAATTTACCCTTAGGGCCTGTGTAAACGGGAAAATGGATTTGTCCCAGGCCGAAGCCGTCTCGGATTTAATCGCCTCAGAAAATGCGGCTAGCCATGCCATAGCATTGCAACAAATGCGGGGTGGCTTTAGCGATGAAATAAAAAAGCTACGAGAGCAACTCCTCAATTTTGCGAGTTTAATTGAATTAGAATTGGACTTTGCCGAAGAAGATGTGGCCTTTGCCGATCGGGAGGCTTTTATCGCATTGCTTAAAAAAATTGAATCCCTCCTAAAGCATCTTTTGGATTCTTTTGCCCTAGGGAATGTCCTAAAAAAAGGGGTTCCCGTCGCCATTGTTGGTCCCCCTAACGCAGGAAAATCAACCCTCTTAAACGCGCTGCTCAATGAAGACAAAGCCATCATCAGCGCAATTGCAGGGACCACACGGGATAGTATAGAAG
>WTJB01000223.1 GCA_011526335.1 Candidatus Arcticimaribacter sp. | reverse complement strand
GATAAGAATTCTGTGTCATGAATTGGGAATATCAATTAGGAAGTTTGACGCAGGTCCATTCCATTAAGAAAGAGGGTTCCGCAACCCCTCGACCCTGCGACAAGCTCGGGGTTCTCACTCAAGATTTCTGAAGGCAGCAAACCCCTCTTTGCAAAGCAGGAAAGCCTTACCTTTGCTGTATGCAAAGTGTATTGGATCAAATACAATCGCCTTTAGACCTAAGGCACCGTTCAAAAGAAGAGTTGCCAGCAATCGCCAAGGCTTTACGCGAAGAAATCATTGAAGTGGTAGCGCAACGCGAAGGGCATTTGGGAGCCAGTCTAGGGGTAGTAGAACTTACCCTTGCTTTGCATTATGTCTTCAACACGCCTCAGGATATTTTGGTATGGGACGTAGGACATCAAGCCTATGGGCATAAAATAATAAGTGGAAGACGAAAAGCGTTTCAACATTTACGCGAAAAAGGAGGGCTGAGTGGCTTTCCCAAACGGGAGGAAAGCGAATACGACCCTTTTGGGACAGGACACTCTTCTACCTCGCTATCTGCCGTAACGGGGATGGCCTTGGCCAGTCTGTATCAAGGCGACTTGTCACGAAACCATATTGCCGTAATTGGCGATGCCTCTATTGCCAGTGGGATGGCTTTTGAAGCCTTAAATCATTTGGGGACTACCCAGGCAAATGTTCTTATTGTTCTAAACGACAATGCGATGGGCATTGATCCTAGTGTGGGCGCACTCAAAGAATTTTTTGCACGCGAAAAAACAAAGCATAACCGTAATCCCAATCTTTTTGAACCGTTAAATATTGCTTATACGGGTCCGATAGATGGAAATGACTTGGGGGTATTGGTGCCTCAACTTGAAGCATTAAAAAAAATGAAGGGGCCACGTATATTACACATTCGAACCACCAAAGGCAAAGGTCTAGAAGAAGCGGAAAAGAATCAAATTCTTTTTCACGCCCCTGGAAAATTTGACCCTTTAACCGGAAAGTTAAATCGGAATCCTAAAAAAGGCTATGCTAAATTTCAACAAGTGGTGGGCGAAAGTTTGGAAGAACTCTTTGCTCAAAATCCCGCTTTGATGTGCATTACGCCGGCCATGCCTACAGGAAGTGGTATAAAGTCTTTGATGGAACATTATCCCGATCGTTGTATAGATGTGGGAATAGCCGAACAGCATGCCGTAACCCTCGCCGCCGGGATGGCTACCCAAGGCTTGTTGCCCCTATGCATTATCTACTCCACATTTTTGCAACGGGCCTACGATCAGGTGATCCATGATGTGGCTTTACAAAACCTGAAGGTACTGTTTTTGATTGATCGTGCGGGAATTGTTGGACAAGACGGTCCTACCCATCATGGTCTTTTTGACATTGCTTTTTTACGGACACTTCCAAATGCTACGCTATTGGCGCCAAGAGATGAATGGACACTTCGTCAAACCTTATATACCCTTCAAAAAGGCCTTGATGGACCTACCTTTGTACGTTATCCTCGCGGTTATGGTTCGCATTTGGATTGGAAGCAGGCTTTTTCCAGCATAGCGGTGCTGAAGGGAGAAGAATTAAAGTCAGGATCCACCCTAGCTGTGATCTCTGTAGGTACCCGTGCTACAGCAGTAGAAAAGGCCATCGCCCAATGTGCTCAACCCCAGCAGGTAGGGCATTACGCCTTAGGGCCCATAAAACCCTTGGACACCCAGCAGTTATTTGCTATTGCCAAAAAGTACAAACAGGTCCTTGTGGTAGAAGAGGGAATGCTAGCCGGGGGAGTAGGACAAGAAATTGTGTATTGGGCTAGCTTAAATGCTCGGCAGCTGAAAGTAAGTTGTCTAGGGGTAAAGGATCAATTTGTTCCTCACGGCACTACAGAAGAACTTTTCGCTGAATTGGGCTTGGATACGGACGGCATTAGAAAAAAAATAAACAGCTTATTCGATGCAATTGGATGATCATTACTTTATGAAAAGAGCCCTTGCTGAAGCCGAAATAGCTTTAGAAGCAGGGGAAGTTCCCGTAGGCGCGGTGGTTGTTATCGATCAAAAGATTATTGCCCGGGCCCACAACCGTACAGAGACCTTAAATGATGTAACCGCTCATGCAGAAATGCAGGCCATTACGGCGGCAGCACATTATTTAAATGGAAAATACCTCAAAGGATGCACGCTTTATGTTACCCTAGAACCCTGTACAATGTGTTTGGGGGCCCTCTACTGGAGTCAGTTGGAACGCATTGTTTTTGGGGCAGCAGACCCGAAGCGCGGCTACCAAGCCAATGCCCTTAGTCCTCATCCAAAAACAACCGTTACTCAAGGGGTTGGGGCCGACGAAGCCACAGTATTGCTGAACACTTTTTTTAAAAGTAAACGCTAAAAAAAAGCATTCCCAAAGGAATGCTTTTATCAAAATAAAATGAGTATATCTTAGAGGATCTGGATC
>WTJB01000200.1 GCA_011526335.1 Candidatus Arcticimaribacter sp. | reverse complement strand
GATGTGCAGGACGTATTCCTCCATCAGACCATTCCAGTTTTAAGGGAGAATTGTTGATGTTTGTCGCCTCAAAATTGATCGTTACAAAAGAAGAAGGAGGACACCCTTCTGGGATGTATTCTGGAGTCCACATTTGTTTAAAAACACTTCCCATGCTACATTCAACAGCAGTAGGATATTTTAATCCCAGTGCTTTAAAGGGGATATCGATAAGGTGACACCCCATATCCCCTAGAGCGCCGGTACCGTATTCCCACCATCCTCTCCAATTGAAGGGATGCATAGCAGAACTATAAGGAGTTGCTTTAGCGGGGCCTAACCACAGGTCCCAATCTAGCCCTTTAGGTAAATTTTCTGGATCGGGTTTCGGCAGCGGAATGCCTTGTGGCCATACCGGTCTATTGGTCCAAACCTTTACGGTATGTACCGCCCCAATTTCTCCTGCGTTAATCCACTCTTGTACTTGAAGTTGGGCGGGGTTTGATGCCCCTTGATTTCCCATTTGGGTAACAATCTTTTTCTCTCGAGCGGCCTCTGTGAGTAAACGGGCTTCTTTGATATTGTGTGTCAAGGGTTTTTGAACATATACATGTAACCCTCTATCCATCGCTGCCATCGCACAAACCGCATGGGTATGGTCAGGAGTTGAGATGGTCACCGCATCCAAGTCTTTCTCTTGGTCGAGCATTTCACGAAAATCGTGGTAAAAGTTAGCACGCTTAAATTTTTTCATAGCGGCTGTAACTCCGTGTCCACCAAATTGATCGATATCACACAGGGCAACGACACGCTCTCTTCCTTCCACAGCGGCATTGATGATATCGGTTCTCCCCTTTCCTCCTGCGCCTATAGCGGCTATATTCAATTGGTCGCTAGGAGCCGTATATCCTACACCCCCCAAAACATGTCGGGGAACAATCATAATGGTGGAGGCTAAAAGACCCTTTTTCAAAAAGTCTCTTCTGGAAGTAATGGATTTATTTTTTTTCATGAGGAAAGTATTTTCCTAAATCTACAAAAAAAAATAAATGGTATTAGGGTGTTAAATAGTTCGTTTCCCAACCTTGATCGGTTTTTTGAAATCGAAGGCGAATATGATTGGGACGTTTTAACTTTAGGTATTCAATGCTTTCTGCCTGAAAAATAAGTTTTCGAAAGTGATTTTCGGTCGTATAACTTACTTGATCTATACCCTTTATGACTGCCCCCGGAGGTAAAGCAGTGGTATAATCTTTTTGGGCACCTTCGTGCTGTTGCTTAAACAATTCGTCATCGGGTGCTGCAGAAACCAATTGTGCTTTTACACGAATTTGGGTTAGCCGAGGACCGTGATAAAACAATAGCTCTGCCACAGGATTACTTTCAAGTGATTTTAGTTTGGCTGTTCTAGCATCTGTATACACGACAAACTGCATTTTCCCTGCATCAAAACCACGTAAAACCACTGTACGAAGTTCAGGAGAGCCCTGGGGATCAGATGTCCCCAAAACAAAGTAACGAAAGCTGTGGTTCTTTTTTGTCTTGGCTTTTATCCATTCCAATTGACAGCCCTTAAATATTTCGTGTTCCATCAGGACTTGTTCTTTTTTAACCAAGCATTGGCCCGCTCTACAGCGTTGATACGAATGTCTTCCCAAAAAAGATTGATGTCGGCAAAATGATAGTTTTTGATAAAAGACAGAAAAAAACGCTTCGGAATTTTAGGGACACTAGACCAGACCATCCCATCGATACATTCTATTGACACGGCACCCTTATATATTTTTTTGTCCGTGTTTAACGTTCCTTTGTGTTTGTCCAATGGCGTGATTCTTTGATCGTTCCATACTATGGGATTGGTTGTAATTCCTCCCTTATACCATTTTTCGTAACGATCCGGTAAATTATTGCGCTTATAGGTATTCCAACTCACAACCCCTCCCGTAGCGCTAGGTGTTGTCATCTCTTTTAAAGAGGTAAACTTTGAAGCTTCAATCTTTATCCCGGGCAAATAAGCCGCGACCAATTGTTTTTCCAGCGGGGTGCCATCAAAAAATTCTTGCAGTAACATGCCCGTCATGATACTCCCTTGGCTATGGGAGGCAATGATAATGGGACGCCCTTCATTGTAATGATCCAAATAATACTGAAACGCACGCTTGACATCCCCATACGCAATCATCCGTGACTTCTCCTCCTCTTTGTTGTAAGGGGGAACATAAATCTTATAATGCGATTGCCGATAATAGGGCACATACAAATTGCCGGCATCAGCAAAACACGATGCTTGATATTGAACCGATTGATCTATGACATCCTGCCGAATAGGAGACAATTGAGTATCGGCATTCCACAAAGGAATCTTTTTGTCGGTCAGCAAGGTTGGATATACAAAAAACACATCGACTTCTTTTTTTTCATAGGGGCCAACCAAGGCTTCTAAACTTTTAGGATAAGCGTTAGGA
>WTJB01000205.1 GCA_011526335.1 Candidatus Arcticimaribacter sp. | reverse complement strand
AATCATACCTTTGTTTTAAAACTAAATCTACTTTACCATGAATACACTTAGAATCAAAGCGTTAGAACGACTTGTTCTTGATCCCATTTCGACAGAATTCTTACCGAAAGACGAGACTGATGTTTTTGGGAAAAATGTGTTCAGTAAAAAGCTAATGGAGCGTTACCTTAGCCAGCAAGCTTTTGATGAACTCAACTTAGCCCTGTTTAAGCGGACGAAAATAAATCGTACTTTGGCCGATCAAATTGCTGCTGCAATGAAAGCCTGGGCCTTAGAAAAAGGGGCCACGCATTATACCCATTGGTTTCAACCCCTCAGTGGCAATACCGCTGAAAAGCACGAGTCTTTTTTCGATCTGAATGCAGACGGTGAAACCATCGCAAGGTTTGACGGAAGTCAGTTGGTACAGCAAGAACCCGATCCCTCCATGTTTTCAAACAAGGGAGTTAGAAATACCTTTGAGGCGCGAGGCTATACCTCTTGGGATCCAAATTCTCCTGCCTTTATCTACGAAAATACCCTCTGTGTTCCTACTACTTTTGTTTCTTTTACCGGGGAAGCCCTCGACTACAAAACGCCCTTGCTCCGTTCCATCAAAACCTTGGATAACAGTGCAACAGAAATTTGTAGGTATTTTGATAAAAACATCAATAAAGTAAATATTACACTAGGTTGGGAACAAGAATACTATGTGGTCGATAGTGCCCTTGCCAATACACGTCCAGACCTTATACTGACCGGAAGAACACTATTGGGACACGAACCTTCCAAAAGAAAACAACTACAGAATCAATATTTTGGTTCGATTCCTCAGCGGGTTTTAAATTTTTTAAGAGAATTGGAACACGCCTGCTTGTTGTTGGGGATTCCTTTAAAAACACGTCAAAATGAAGTGGCTCCTTCACAATTTGAGTTGGCCCCTATTTTTGAAGAAATAAATTTATCCGTAGATCATAACGCACTTTTAATCGATCTGATGCACAAAGTAGCTTCAAAACACAAGCTTAAAGTTTTGATGCATGAAAAACCTTTTCAAGGTGTAAATGGTTCCAGTAAACACAACAGCTGGTCCATACAAAACAATGCCGGGGTAAATTTGTTAAGTCCAGGCAAGAACCCCATGGCCAACCTTCAGTTTTTAACTTTTTTCATCAATACCATTGCAGCAGTTTTAAAGCATCAATCGCTTTTGCAAGCCTCGATAATGAGCGCAGGGAATGATCTTAGGTTGGGAGACAATGAAGCCCCTCCGGCTATACTTTCTGTGTTTATTGGCGATCAATTGACGGAAGTGTTAAATATATTGGCTCAAGTATCTAAAGGGAAGTTATCGCCTCAAGAAAAAACGGATTTAAAATTAAATGTGCTGGGAAAAATACCTCAAGTATTGTTAGACAATACCGATAGCAATAGAACATCCCCTTTTGCATTTACAGGGAATAAGTTTGAATTTAGAGCGGTCGGGTCCAATGGAAATTGTGCCCAACCCATGACTATTTTAAATGCCATTGTTGCTGAGCAACTCCAAGCGTTTAAACAACGTGTAGATATATTGTTAGAAAACGATGCGAAAATGAAAAAAGATGACGCCATCTTTAATGAGTTGCGGGATGTGATAAAATCGGTTTCTTCCATTTTGTTTGAAGGAGATTCCAACGCTCCTGCTTGGCATAAAGAAGCCAAAAAGCGCGGCTTATCGATTGTAGATAATACCCCCAAAGCTCTACTGGCGTATAAAGAAGAAAAGGCGGTTTCTTTATTTACATCACTTTCCATTTTAAATCCCAATGAATTGGAACTGCGTTACCATATCGATTTGGAAAAATATGCTACAAGCCTACAGGTAGAGTCGAGGACATTGGGTGATATTGTACGAAATCATATCATTCCAACGGCTATAGCGTATCAAAATACCCTGATTGAGAATGTTAAAGGCTTAAAAGAAATTTACGGGAAAGAATATTTGAATTTTGCGCAAGATCAGCTCACTATTTTGGAACGTGTTTCGGGGCATATTGCCCACTTAAATACTGCTGTCTTGGACATGATTGTTGCACGAAAAAGCGCCAACGAGAAAGAAAATCCACAAGAAAAAGCAGAAGCCTTTCAGCAAAATGTCCTTCCGTTTTTTGAACAAATACGCTATCATACCGATAAATTAGAGCTTCTGGTCGATAATGCATTGTGGCCCCTAGCTAAATACAGAGAATTGCTGTTTTCAAAATAATTCTTTCTGGTGGAGGCTATCCCTCTTCAAATTTGAATTATTTTTGTCAAAAATTACTTCATGAGTTCAGCATCCAATGATCGGTATCGTCAGCGCGGAGTTTCTGCGCAAAAAGAAGATGTTCATAAGGCCATTAAGAATATAGATAAGGGTTTGTACCCGAAAGCTTTCTGTAAGATTATTCCCGATCATTTGACGCAAAGTGACGAACATTGTATTGTAG
>WTJB01000159.1 GCA_011526335.1 Candidatus Arcticimaribacter sp. | reverse complement strand
CTATATTTTTATTGCTATAGCGGCCTTTACCACTATGTTTAGCACCACCCTTACTACGCTAGATGCTTCGCCAAGAGCCATGGAAAAAACCATAGCCCTACTAGCCCCTAAAGTTCAGTTTCTAAACTATCGCTTTTGGATCATTATCCTGGCCAGTGGAACCCTCTTTATCTTCGCTTTTCTGGCTTCAGAAATGGGACGCTTAGTGGCCGTGGCCACCACCCTTTCTTTTGTTACTGCACCGCTTTACGCCTTTTTAAATTTTCGTTTAGTTACGGGAGACCAAATGCCTGAAGAAGCCCGCCCCAAAAAAGGGTTATTAGCGCTGAGTATTTTGGGGTTACTCTTTTTGAGTAGCTTCGCTATTGGCTTTCTATTTACCCTATAAAATTGTTCGTATATTTGCAGAAGAAAAAGAAGGATTTATGGCTGTAGAGACTCCCGAAAAAGTACAAAAAACCCCAGGTGGAAAACCCAAATGGCTTCGTGTAAAACTTCCAACAGGGAAAAAGTACACCGAACTTAGAGGCTTAGTCGATCAATACAAGTTGAATACCATCTGTACCTCCGGTAGCTGTCCAAACATGGGCGAATGTTGGGGAGAAGGAACAGCCACTTTTATGATACTGGGAAACATTTGTACACGATCTTGCGGTTTTTGCGGGGTAAAAACTGGCCGCCCAGAACAGGTCGATTGGGATGAACCCGAAAAAGTAGCTCGATCCATCAAAATCATGAAAATAAAACACGCGGTACTCACTTCTGTAGACCGCGATGACCTTAAAGATGGCGGATCAATTATCTGGCAAGAAACCATCAAAGCCGTAAGACGGATGAACCCCAACACAACTATGGAAACCCTAATTCCAGACTTTCAAGGAAATACAAGAAACCTAGACCGTATTGTTGCGGCTGCACCCGAGGTGGTATCGCACAATATGGAGACGGTAAGAAGACTTACCCGAGAGGTACGCATTCAAGCCAAATACGATCAGAGTTTGGAGGTCTTACGCTACCTAAAGCAGCAAGGGGTCAACAGAACCAAATCTGGCATCATGCTCGGTCTAGGCGAGCGAGAAGAAGAAGTCATACAAACCCTTCATGACTTAAGAGCCGCAGATGTAGACGTTGTCACTATAGGACAATATTTACAGCCCAGCAAAAAGCATTTGGGCGTAAAGACCTTTATTACTCCCGATCAATTTGCAAAATATGAAGCAATTGGGAAGGACCTCGGTTTCCGTCATGTTGAAAGTGGTGCGCTTGTACGTTCTTCTTACAAAGCACATAAACACATTCACTAGTCGTTTAAAGCATTGGCAACCGCTTGATCGAAAAGGGCTTTGTCGTCCCCATCAAATCCTAGTGTAATGGGGAGATAAAACAACAGATCTGATTTCATTACAGGATATAAGCGGACGTAATCTTTTTCTGTTGTGAGTATCATGTGCCCTTGACTTTCTCGTCGAATCTTGGCAATATCTTTAGCAGAAAAATTGTGATGATCGCCAAAGTTTAAATGCTTGAATTTTAAAAATTTGCTTTTTAAAAAATCAATCAAAAGATCGGGTTGAGCAATTCCAGTGACCAATAAAAAATTAATCTTTTCCAAAACGGACAATGACATATCGCGTTGCGCATTTCTCATTTTAGTGGCATATTGGATATTGGCAAAACACAAGGTCTGCTTGGAAGACAAACGCAACTGAGCCGTCATCGCTTTCCGCTGTGTGCTGGTTAACTGTTGAGGACATTTGGTCACAACAACAAGATTAGCTCTTTCTTTGGCACTAGAAAATTCTCTTAAATCTCCCGTAGGCAAAAGATAATCATCAAAAAAAGGTTGATGAAAGGTGGTCAGTAAAATATAAAAATGGGCGTTTAATCTTCGGTGTTGATAACAGTCATCGAGAACCACCAAATTTGGGGGGTTGTCCAGGGCCATTAATTCACTTATTCCTTTATTTCTGTTTTCGGCTACCCCTACTTTTATCTCAGGATGTTTCTTATAAAACATCAAAGGCTCATCCCCAATTTCTAAAGCAGTACTCTCGGCATTGGCCAAATAAAACCCCTTTGTTTTTCGTCCATAGCCCCTACTTAGAGTAGCCAACTGATGATCTGATTTTAGCAGGCTTATCAGATAATCTGTAACGACTGATTTCCCCGTACCTCCGACAGAAAGATTTCCTACACCAATGGTTTTTACCTCTGGGGTCATAGATTTTATGATCCCTATATTATAGAAGAAGTTTCGAAATGAAATTCCAATAGCATAAAGTATAGTCAAAGGGAAGAGCAGAAATCGAAAGAAACGCATGTGTCGATTTAATAATTATCTTCGTAAAGATAAACGAAGAAAAAAAGTAAGCTTCATATTTTATGAAAATATCTAAGACTTTTGGGCAGATTGCTGCGCTTATGGATCAATGGGCTGTCTCTTATACACATCTGACGC
>WTJB01000209.1 GCA_011526335.1 Candidatus Arcticimaribacter sp. | reverse complement strand
CAGGAGTCAACATCATGGAGTTTTGTAAGCAGTTCAATGCTAGAACTCAAGATAAGCAAGGTAAGGTATTACCTGTTGTGATTTCTGTATACAAAGACAAATCTTTTGATTTCGTCATTAAGACACCTCCGGCGGCCGTTCAATTAATGGAAGCAGCAAAAGCTAAAAAAGGCTCTTCAGAACCCAATAGATCCAAAGTAGCTTCGGTTACTTGGGAGCAAGTACGTACCATTGCAGAGGATAAAATGCCTGATTTAAATGCATTTACTATCGAATCTGCGATGAAAATGGTAGCCGGTACTGCACGTTCTATGGGCTTTACTGTGAAAGGTGAGTCCCCCTTTTAATTTTTTAAAGAAGAAAGAAAATGGCAAGACTTACAAAGAAACAAAAAGAGTTAAGAGCAAAGGTTGACAAGAAAGCAACCTATTCGCTTAAAGACGCATCAGCTTTAATTAAGGAAATTACCAATGTTAATTTTGATGCCTCTGTAGATTTAGCAGTTCGCTTAGGCGTAGATCCTCGTAAAGCAAACCAAATGGTTCGTGGCGTTGTAACCCTACCTCACGGTACAGGAAAAAACGTTCGCGTTTTGGCTTTAGTTACTCCAGATAAGGAAGCTGAAGCGAAAGAAGGAGGAGCCGACTATGTGGGCTTAGATGAATATTTACAAAAAATCAAAGACGGTTGGACAGATGTCGATGTAATCGTTACCATGCCTAGTGTAATGGGTAAATTAGGTCCTTTAGGACGCGTTTTGGGACCAAGAGGTTTAATGCCTAACCCCAAAACCGGTACGGTAACTATGGACATCAAAAAAGCTGTAAGTGATGTAAAAGGAGGAAAGATTGATTTTAAAGTCGACAAGACGGGAATCGTTCACGCCTCTGTTGGTAAAGCTTCATTCACCGCTGAAAAAATTGAAGAGAACGCAGATGAGCTATTGAAAACCATCATGAAGCTCAAGCCTGCTACAACGAAAGGTACTTATGTGAAAAGCATTTTTATGTCTTCTACCATGAGTCCCAGTATTTCAATTGACACAAAAATCGCTTAAGATTTTTTAAAACCTAATCGAATGACAAGAGAAGAAAAATCGCAAGTAATTGAAACACTTACTGCTGAGTTATCGGAAGCAAGCACACTATACCTTACAGATATAGCTGGGCTAGACGCTGCCACAACTGTAGCATTAAGACGTGCTTGTTTTAAGGCCGGAATTCGTCTATCTGTAGTAAAAAACACTTTGCTTGAAAAAGCAATGGAAGCTTCGGATAAAGAATTTGGTGACTTAAAAGAAGTTTTGAAAGGGAATACTTCCCTAATGTTTTCTGAAGTGGGCAATGCGCCTGCCAAAGTAATTAAAGATTTCCGTAAAAAATCGGATAAACCGATTTTGAAGGGAGCTTATATCGAAGAGTCTGTCTACATAGGCGATGACCAAATCGATGCTTTGGTATCCATCAAGTCCAAAGAAGAACTCATTGGAGATATCATCACCCTATTACAATCTCCTGCCAAGAACGTTGTTTCTGGATTACAATCCGGAGGAGGCAAATTGGCTGGAATATTGCAAACCCTGTCAGAACGATAGTCGTTTTGACACCAACAATGTGTACGCACTCAACTTTATAATTATTAAAAATTAAATTTAAACACTGTAATCATGGCAGATTTAAAAGATTTCGCTGAACAACTAGTTAATTTGACTGTAAAAGAAGTAAACGAATTAGCTGACATTTTAAAAGAAGAATATGGTATAGAGCCTGCAGCTGCTGCTGTAGCTGTTGCTGGTCCTGCTGCTGGAGGTGCTGGAGATGCCGCTGAAGAGAAAACAGAATTTGATGTGATCTTGAAATCAGCGGGTGCTTCTAAACTTGCGGTTGTAAAACTTGTAAAAGAACTTACAGGTCTTGGACTAAAAGAAGCTAAAGGTCTTGTAGATAGCGCACCTGCTCCATTGAAAGAAGGCGTTGCTAAAGACGAAGCCGAAGGCTTAAAAGCGTCTTTAGAAGAAGCTGGTGCTGAGGTAGAATTGAAGTAATTCTTCCCCGCACAATGAAATTGGTTACGGCCTCTGAATACCCTTCAGAGGTCCTAACCCTTTTTCTGTTTAAACCCCCTTGTCTTTTATTACCTACTGAACCTTTAAATTAATGCTGATGCCGACATTAAAGAATAGAGTGAATTTTGCTTCTGCTAAGAAGCGTCCGAATTATCCAGATTTCCTAGATATTCAAATAAAATCTTTCCAAGATTTTTTTCAGCTTGAAACAAAATCTTCTGAACGCGCTGAAGAAGGTTTATTCAACACTTTCAAAGAAAACTTTCCCATAACCGATACACGCAACCAGTTTGTCTTAGAGTTTATCGATTATTTTGTAGACCCACCAAGATACAGCATACAAGAATGTATTGAGCGTGGTCTTACCTATTCCGTGCCTTTAAAAGCACGCTTAAAATTGTATTGTACAGATCCTGAACACGAAGATTTTGAAACCATCGTTCAAGACGTGTTTTTAGGAACTATCCCTTATATGACCCCTAGTGGTACTTTTGTGATCAACGGTGCAGAGCGTATCGTTGTTTCTCAGCTACACCGCTCTCCAGGGGTATTCTTTGGTCAATCTTTCCACGCCAATGGAACCAAGCTTTATTCGGCAAGAGTTATTCCATTCAAAGGATCTTGGATAGAATTTGCTACAGACATTAACAATGTGATGTATGCATATATCGACCGTAAGAAAAAATTACCTGTAACCACACTTTTCCGTGCAATTGGATATGAAAGAGACAAGGACATCCTTGAGATTTTTGATCTGGCCGAAGAAGTAAAAGTTTCCAAAACAGGATTAAAAAAGACCTTGGGCAGAAAGTTAGCTGCACGTGTACTCAACACATGGCACGAAGACTTTGTTGATGAAGATACAGGTGAAGTGATCTCTATTGAGCGTAACGAAATCGTCATCGACCGTGATACAGTGATCGAAAAAGAACACATAGATCAGATTCTTGAAGCAAACGTGAAAACCATTCTTTTGCATAAAGAAGATGCACATATGTCTGACTATGCGATTATTCACAACACGCTTCAAAAAGACCCAACCAACTCAGAAAAAGAAGCCGTAGAACACATCTATCGTCAGCTTAGAAATGCTGAACCACCCGATGAAGAAACGGCAAGAGGTATCATTGACAAGCTCTTCTTCTCAGATCAACGTTATAATCTAGGAGAGGTTGGACGTTACCGAATGAATAAAAAATTGGGGAATGATGTAGAGATGGACAAATTGGTTCTGACCAAGCAAGACATCATCACCATCATCAAATATTTGATCGAGCTGATTAACTCTAAAGCAGAGATAGATGATATCGATCACTTGTCTAACCGTCGTGTTCGTACCGTAGGTGAACAATTATCTTCTCAGTTTGGTGTGGGACTTGCCCGTATGGCCAGAACCATCCGTGAGCGAATGAATGTTCGTGACAACGAAGTATTTACCCCCATAGACCTGATTAACGCTAAGACCTTGTCTTCGGTGATCAACACCTTCTTTGGGACCAATCAGTTGTCTCAGTTTATGGACCAAACCAACCCCTTGGCAGAAATTACGCACAAGCGAAGATTGTCTGCACTAGGGCCTGGAGGTTTATCTAGAGAAAGAGCAGGCTTTGAGGTACGTGACGTACACTATACACACTACGGACGTTTATGTCCTATTGAAACACCCGAAGGACCAAACATTGGTTTGATCTCTTCTCTTGGTGTTTTTGCGAAAGTAAATAACCTTGGATTCATTGAAACCCCTTACCGAAAAGTAGAAAACGGGGTTATCGACTTAGACAATCCAGTATACCTGAGTGCAGAAGAAGAGGAAGATAAACTGATTGCACAGTCGAACATTCCTTATGATGAAAATGGAAAAATTACAGCGGAAAAAATTATTGCGCGTGAAGAAGCAGATTATCCCGTAGTAGATCCAACACAAGTGCACTATACCGATGTAGCACCTAATCAAATTGCTTCCATCTCGGCTTCTTTGATTCCTTTCTTGGAGCATGATGATGCGAACCGTGCCTTGATGGGATCAAACATGATGCGTCAGGCGGTACCCCTGTTGCGCCCAGAATCTCCTATTGTAGGAACTGGACTAGAGCGTCAAGTGGCATCCGACTCTCGTGTTCTGATTAATGCAGAAGGAGAAGGTGTGGTAGAATATGTAGACGCCAACAAAATCACCATCAAATACGATTATACAGATCAAGAGCGTTTGGTGCGTTTTGATGAAGATACCAAAACTTATGACCTCATTAAGTTTAGAAAAACCAACCAAGGAACCTGTATCAACCTGAAACCTATCGTTCAGAAAGGCGATCGCGTTACGACTGGTCAGGTACTTTCACAAGGGTATGCTACTCAAGAAGGGGAACTAGCTTTGGGAAGAAACATGAAAGTAGCCTTTATGCCTTGGAAAGGGTATAACTTTGAGGATGCTATCGTGATTTCCGAAAAAGTTGTTCGTGATGATATCTTTACCTCCATTCATATAGATGAATATTCTTTGGATGTTCGTGATACTAAGTTGGGAGCAGAGGAATTGACAGACGATATTCCAAACGTATCGGAAGAGGCGACAAAAGACCTTGACGAGAATGGAATGATCCGTATTGGAGCAGAAGTAACTCCTGGAGATATTCTTATCGGAAAGATCACTCCTAAAGGGGAATCTGATCCTACTCCAGAAGAAAAACTTTTACGTGCCATCTTTGGTGATAAAGCCGGAGACGTAAAAGATGCTTCGCTGAAAGCACCTCCATCCTTACGCGGTGTGGTTATCGATAAAAAACTCTTTACACGTTCTGTTAAAGACAAGCGTAAGCGCAACCAAGATAAGGTAGAGCTTGAAGCTTTAGAAGACAAATACGAAGTGCAGTTTGATGAGCTCAAAGGTATCATGGTGGAAAAACTTTTCACCATAGTAAACGGGAAAACCTGCCAAGGAGTTCAGAATGACTTAGGGGAAGAAATCTTACCAAAAGGGAAGAAATATACCCTAAAGATGTTAACGGCTGTAGAAGATTATACCCACTTGACCAAAGGGGTATGGACGACCAATGCCGAGACCAATGCTTTGATTGCTGATTTGATTCACAATTATAAAATCAAAGAAAACGATCTTCAAGGAGCATTGCGTAGAGAGAAATTTACCGTTAGTGTAGGGGATGAACTTCCTGCAGGAATCAAGCGTTTAGCTAAAGTTTATATTGCTAAAAAACGTAAGCTAAAAGTTGGAGATAAGATGGCAGGACGTCACGGAAACAAAGGTATCGTGGCGCGTATCGTTCGTCAAGAAGACATGCCTTTCTTGGAAGACGGAACCCCTGTAGATATCGTACTCAACCCACTTGGGGTACCTTCTCGAATGAACATCGGGCAGATTTACGAAACCGTACTCGGATGGGCTGGACAAAATCTCGGAGAGAAATACGCCACGCCAATCTTTGACGGAGCCAGTGCTGCAGAAATTGATGCATTGACCGAAAAAGCAGGTGTACCTCAATACGGACACACTTATCTCTATGACGGAGGTACAGGACAACGTTTTGATCAACCCGCTACAGTAGGTGTGATCTACATGTTGAAATTAGGTCACATGGTAGACGATAAGATGCACTCTAGATCTATCGGACCCTACTCGCTAATTACGCAACAACCTCTAGGAGGTAAAGCACAATTTGGTGGGCAGCGTTTCGGGGAAATGGAGGTATGGGCACTAGAAGCTTATGGTGCATCCAGCACACTACAAGAGATATTGACCGTAAAATCGGATGATGTCATCGGAAGAGCCAAAACGTATGAATCGATTGTTAAAGGAGAAACCTTGCCAGAGCCTGGTTTACCTGAATCATTCAACGTATTGATGCATGAATTGAAAGGATTAGGACTGGATATTCGATTAGAAGAGTAAATCAAGAAGGCAACTTCTTTTTTAAAACAAAAAATACAACTGTAGTTATGGCTAGAAATAACGAAATAGTTACCCAAAAAAAATTCAATAAAATATCCATTGGTTTATCTTCTCCGGAAGTAATCTTGGGCAATTCTCAAGGGGAGGTTTTAAAGCCTGAAACCATCAATTACCGTACACACAAGCCTGAACGTGATGGGCTGTTTTGTGAACGAATTTTTGGTCCTGTTAAAGATTATGAATGTGCCTGTGGTAAATACAAGCGTATTCGTTATAAAGGAATTGTTTGTGACCGTTGTGGAGTAGAAGTGACAGAGAAAAAGGTAAGACGTGACCGTGTAGGGCACATCAACCTTGTCGTTCCTGTAGCGCATATTTGGTACTTTAGATCATTGCCCAATAAGATCGGTTACCTTCTAGGGTTACCTTCTAAGAAATTGGATATGATCATCTATTACGAACGTTATGTGGTCATCCAAGCTGGTGAAGCGGTAAATGATGAAGGCGAGTCGTTACAAAAAATGGACTTCTTGACCGAGGAAGAATACCTCAATGTGATGGAGCGTCTTCCTCAAGAAAATCAATATTTAGAAGATTCTGACCCCAACAAGTTTATTGCTAAAATGGGAGCTGAATGTTTGATTGAATTGCTTTCAAGAATTGATCTTGAAGGACTTTCTTACGAATTGCGCCATAAAGCAAATAACGAAACCTCTAAGCAAAGAAAAACAGAAGCCCTTAAACGTTTACAAGTTGTAGAGGCCTTTAAAGATGCCAATAGCAGAAAAGAGAATCTACCTGAGTGGATGATCATGAAAGTAATTCCGGTAATCCCACCAGAATTGCGTCCCTTGGTGCCACTAGACGGAGGGCGTTTTGCTACTTCTGACTTGAACGACCTTTATCGTCGTGTGATCATTCGTAACAACCGTCTAAAGCGTTTGGTAGAAATCAAAGCTCCTGAGGTAATCTTACGTAACGAGAAGCGTATGTTGCAAGAATCTGTAGATTCACTATTTGACAACACGCGTAAGTCTTCTGCCGTAAAAACTGATTCTAACCGTCCGTTAAAATCGCTTTCGGATTCTTTAAAAGGAAAACAAGGACGTTTCCGTCAAAACCTTTTAGGAAAACGTGTAGATTATTCTGCTCGTTCTGTAATTGTGGTAGGACCCGAATTAAAATTATTCGAATGTGGTTTACCCAAGGACATGGCGGCCGAGTTATACAAGCCATTTATTACCCGTAAACTTATTGAGCGCGGGATCGTAAAAACGGTAAAATCAGCCAAGAAAATTATCGATCGTAAAGAACCGGTCGTTTGGGATATTTTAGAAAATGTTTTGAAAGGACATCCTGTACTATTGAACAGGGCCCCCACACTTCACCGTTTGGGGATTCAAGCTTTTCAACCCAAATTAATTGAAGGGAAAGCCATCCAATTACACCCCTTGGTGTGTACGGCCTTTAATGCCGACTTTGATGGAGACCAAATGGCGGTACACTTACCTCTAGGGCCAGAGGCTATTTTGGAAGCACAACTTTTGATGTTGGCTTCGCACAATATCCTTAACCCAGCCAACGGATCACCGGTTACAGTACCTTCTCAAGACATGGTTTTGGGGCTTTACTACATGACCAAAGCCAGAAAATCAACCAAAGAGCACAAAGTAAAAGGTGAGGGACTAACGTTCTACTCTGTAGAAGAAGTTCACATTGCATACAATGAGAAAAAAGTAGATCTCAACGCAATGATTAAAATCCGAGCGAAAGACTTGAATGAGGCTGGAGAATTGGAATACAAGATCATTGAAACAACCGTAGGTCGTGTCTTATTTAACGAAGTCGTTCCTGAAAACGCAGGCTTCTTCAACGAAGTATTGACCAAAAAGAACTTACGTGATATCATCGGTCAAATCCTTAAAGTAACTTCTGTACCCGAAACAGCAGAGTTCTTGGACAAAATCAAGAACATGGGCTATGGTTTTGCTTTTAAAGGAGGTCTATCCTTTAGCTTAGGGGATATTATCATCCCACCAGAAAAGCAACCTTTGATTGATGAAGCCAACGGAAAAGTGGACAATATTATGGGCAACTATAATATGGGATTGATCACCAACAATGAACGATACAATCAGATCATTGATGTGTGGACGTCAACCAACTCTCACTTGACTTCTTTGGCCATGAAGCGAATCAGCGAAGACCAACAAGGATTTAACTCGGTATACATGATGTTGGATTCTGGGGCACGGGGGTCGAAAGAGCAGATTCGTCAGTTAACCGGTATGCGTGGATTGATGGCCAAGCCGAAAAAATCCACTGCAGGGGGAGGAGAAATCATCGAAAACCCTATCCTTTCTAACTTTAAAGAAGGACTATCGATCTTAGAATACTTTATCTCTACCCACGGGGCGCGTAAAGGATTGGCAGATACGGCTTTGAAAACAGCCGATGCAGGATACCTTACACGTCGTTTGGTAGATGTTTCTCAAGATGTTATCATCAATACAGTAGATTGTGGAACCTTAAGAGGAGTAGAAGTAACTCCATTGCGTAAAAACGACGAGATTGTTGAAAAACTTTCTGATCGTATCCGTGGACGTGTTGCTCTACACGATATTGTCAACCCACAAACGGGGGAAGTTGTCGTAGAAGCTGGACAAGAGATTTTAGACCTTGTGGCAGATTCTATTGACCATATGCCTATCGAAATGGTAGAGGTACGTTCTCCATTAACTTGTGAGGCCAAGCGTGGAATTTGTGCTTCTTGTTACGGACGTAACCTAGCTACCGGCAAGATGGTGCAAAAAGGAGAAGCTGTTGGTGTAGTTGCTGCACAATCTATTGGAGAACCTGGAACACAGTTGACCTTGCGTACTTTCCACGTAGGGGGGGTAGCCGGTAACATTTCTGAAGAAAACCAATTGGCCGTTAAATTTGATGGAGTTGCCGAAATTGACGACCTCAAAACAGTCAATGGGGTAGACCAAGAAGGAAACCCAGCACAGATTGTTATCTCTAGAACAACGGAAATCCGATTGATCGATAAAAAGACCAAAAATGTCTTAAGCACCAACAACATCCCTTACGGATCTGTATTGCAGATCAAAAATGGGGCAAGCCTTAAAAAGGGAGATGTTGTATGTACTTGGGATCCATTTAACGGGGTGATCGTTTCTGAATTCTCTGGAAAAATTGCTTACGAAAACATCGAGCAAGGGGTTACCTATCAAGTAGAAATCGACGAACAAACTGGTTTCC
>WTJB01000099.1 GCA_011526335.1 Candidatus Arcticimaribacter sp. | reverse complement strand
TTAAAGAAGACACCTATGCTGCAGTATATGCTACTGCAGCGCAGGGTGTACCTTCTATTGTTTGTATTGTAGGTACCGGGTCTAATTGTAGCTATTTTGACGGAACAGCTGTACATCAAAAAGTTACTTCCTTGGGCTATGTACTCATGGACGAAGCCAGTGGTAATTTCTTCGGAAAGCAGTTGGTAAGAGGCTATTATTTTAATGAAATGCCAAAGCACCTAGCCGAAGCGTTTGAAAAAAAATACGACCTTTCTGCCGATAGCATCAAAGAAAGTATCTATCGAAAAGAAAACCCAAATACCTATTTGGCGCGTTTTGCCAAATTTTTAATTGAAAACAAAGCGGATGCCTATATGCATACCATTATTTTAGAAGGTTTTCGCCGCTTTATAAAGCATCAAGTTTTGCAGTTTGAAAACTGTAAAGATATCCCTGTTCACTTTGTAGGATCCATTGCTCATTTCCTTGAAGACGAAATAAAAGTCGTTCTTGACGAATTTGGGCTTACCTTAGGGCGCATTGTTAAACGCCCCATAGATGAGTTGGTAGCTTACCACAGAGGTTTGATCGAAGTCAACGAAGACTAATCTACCGCTATCATAGAAATTTCTACCCTGACATATTTGGGTAGTTTACTTACCTCCACAGTCTCTCTAGCCGGTGCAGTTTTGTCGTCAAAATAACGACCATAAACTTCATTTACCGACGTAAAATTTTCCATGTTGTCCAAGAATATGGAGGTTTTCACTACGTTTTCGAACGTCATATTGGCTGCTGCAAGTACTGCTTCTAAGTTCTCCATTACTTGTTGGGTTTCCTTTTTAAGGTCACCTTCCACAAGGGTCATGCTTTGAGGTACTAAAGGGATCTGCCCAGAAAGATAGAGGGTGTCTTTTACTTTTACCGCTTGATTGTAAGGCCCAATAGGAGCAGGGGCATTATCGGTCTGGATGATTTGTTTTTTCATATAGGGAAGATACTAAAATCTTCGATCGGGCTCGCGTCTTTTTTCGTATTTCAGATCGCTTAATAGTCCAGATTTTATTCCGATAAAGAAATACCAGGACGCACGATTGCTAAAGGGCACCCAACTAAAGTTTAAGCGCCAGCTATCCAAATCGCGATCAAATCGCAGTTGGGTATAGGTTACTCCTTTCCCTTTAAAGTCATATCCTGATGAAATTCCGACTTTCCATTTTGGTGTGAGGTCAACATTGCTTGACACCATCAAAGAATTGTTAGAAAAATCCTTTTGCCCTCTACTGTTGTTATAGGTCAATGAATACGCAAGCTTGATGTCCCAGGGGATAATGGTATTGTAAAGTCCGGTTTGTTGTGCATCACTCTTTTGGTCTCGGTTAAAATTTCCATTAGAAAAATCATTGGCAACCCCAAAAAGGTCGTCTTCTCTTCCTCCGCCCGAAAGCCGTTC
Source organism: Candidatus Arcticimaribacter sp. (assembly GCA_011526335.1). GTDB lineage: Bacteria > Bacteroidota > Bacteroidia > Flavobacteriales > Flavobacteriaceae > Arcticimaribacter. Next base: position 1,042 of record WTJB01000099.1, on the reverse strand, counting down.
TTGTTCCGCAAAGTCATTCTCTTCATCCTCCTCCTTGTCTTCGGACTTAAAGGTTTCGTTAGAAAAAGAATAATTCATATTAACGTTAGCACTGGAAAGTCTTACCAAACCTTGTCCTTGCGAGAGGGTAGATTTATTGATTCGGATTAAATCTTCGTCCAGGGCATAGGGGTCAAAGGTAGCTCCCAGGTTCACAGAGAGTTTATCTTTAAAAAGCCCAAACCCTGTGGTAGCACGAATAGGGGCTAAGCGAAATTCCTCCGCGGCAAAATTGTAGCTTGTAGAAAAGTTGAGGTTGTTTAATAACTTAATTTTTTTGGGTTCTACGGCGGTCGTATCCGGGTCTTTTACCTTGGCTTCAAAATTGTTGCTCAACGATATCCCCATCGCATTGGAATAACTTAAAGACGGCTTCCCAAAAAGCGCCGTTTCAAAACGGGTGTATTCACGGGTATTGCCCTCAGCATCAATGATGTATTCGTCATAGTATTGTTCAAAACTCGGTTGTATGCTGTAGGAGATTGATGGTCGTAAAGTATGTCGGATGGATTGAATTTTTTTATCCTCCCCAAAATTGAAGGTTCCGTATACGGTTGTACCTATACTTGCGCTGTAGGAATATTGTCGGAAGGCATCAAAACCTCCTAGGGTATCTTTGACTACTCCTGCCGTGGAGGTAAAGTTGTTGTACCGGACCGTTTCATTGGTCCATACCTCTTTGTAGTTTGCACTAACACTGGTACTGAGGTATTTAAAAAGTTTAAAGTTGGTGCTGATAGGGATGGTATGAATCATTCCCGTACGGGCGTCTTCAAACATTTCGGGCTTAAAAAGTTTTTCTTCGGTGGTTTGAATTCTGCTTTCTCCTCGAGTGGTAACCTGGAAATTTATATTTTGAAATATTCCCTTTTTGGTTTCTCCTTTTTTAACAAAGGGAAAAATCCGTTCCATGTTGGCTTGAATTGTAGGCAGCGTTAGGTTGGCCAATTGGGTATTTTGATTTTGAGAGAGGTTAGCGGTTAAGGAAACATTTACTCTGGGG
>WTJB01000122.1 GCA_011526335.1 Candidatus Arcticimaribacter sp. | reverse complement strand
CCTAGCTGGGTGAGATGCGAGAAGAGGGCACCGGCCATAAGGCCAACACTCAACAATGCACCCAACCAGATGGTGCGTTTTGGAAATAACAGTACGCTGGCAATGAGTTCCATGACCCCAATGCCAATTCTTCCGTAGGGTTCTAAGCCTAGGGTAGAGAAGATGTACACACTGTCGGGATGCGCTAAAAATTTATAGCGTAAGGTTTGTAAGAGAATCACCGCAATAACAATGCGGAGAACCAGAAGGAGCGTTTTATTCATTTGGTAACATTTAATACCCTACAATGTACACAAAATTTTTTCAACTCCTTTTTGGAGTGAAATAGGTGTATATAAAGGCTTGGGTGGTATTGAACGGGGTTTGGTGTATTTCTTCCTTGTGATGGATCAATTCGAGCTGCGGTGCGAAAAGCGACGCCAAACTAGTAGCATCGTACTGTTGAATGGGCAAACCGCTGCATTTTAAGGGTCCACTAAGCGAGAATGTGCTCAAAATGAGGGAATGACTTACGTAATTTGACACCAAGCGCTTATAGGCTGCTCTATCCTCTTTTTGGGTTAAGAAATGAAAAACCGCCCGGTCGTGCCAAAGTGCATAGCTGCGTATAGGTTGAAACTGAGTAATGTCTGCAACAATCCATTCGACCTTATCAGCGGCTTTTCCCAAGCGATCTTGACAGCGTTCAAGGGCGTTTTTGGAAATATCCAGTACGCTAATATCGCTATAGCCCAGCTGCAACAAATGATCGACTAAATGACTTTCTCCACCGCCCACATCAATAATGGGGGCATCTAAAGGCAATTGCGCGGCTTTAATTAGTTCGAGACTTGTGCTGGGTTCGCTTTGGGTCCAACTCACTTGCTGCGGACTTTTCTCGGCGTAGATCTTCTCCCAGTGGGTTTTACGTTCGTTACTCATGTATTTAATCGATGTAATTTGATAAAATTTGCTCCATCAGTTGATAACCGGCTGCATTGGGGTGAACCGTATCATAACCCAAGTGGGCTTTTAAGCCGCCTTGACTATCGACCATGGGGGTATAGTAATCGACATAGACGAGGCCTTGTTCTGCGGCATAGGCTTGGATTTTTTGGTTTAAATCAATGACTTTTTGAGTGGGGACGATTTCTGGTCGCCACGGGAAGCTGTTGGCAGGTAGCACACTGCATAAAATCATTTCTATACCGTTGGCCTTGGCGATTTCTGACATGGACTTGATGTTGTCCATGATTTGTTCTAGACTAATAGGACCTGTATTTTGAGCTATATCGTTGATGCCTGCAAGCAGGATGACTTTTTTGGGTTGAAGCGCTATCACGTCTTGACGGAAACGCAGCAGCATTTGGGGTGTGGTTTGTCCGCCAATACCGCGGTCAACAAAGGGATTGTTTTGAAAAAACTGTGGACGAAATTGGGGCCAGCCTTCGGTAATGCTGTCGCCCAGAAACAGGAGTTCGATGGAGGCAGAAGATACCTTGGTATTGGCCGCTTGATAACGGTTCAATTGTGCCCAATCTTGGGCGTACATGCTTTGCATACTTAAAATAAAAAGGCTGAAAAGAAATGGTTTCATAGGGGGAAGATAATGATATTTTTTTGTGGAGGTGTTGTGGTGTCTTCTACAGGCTCAGACACCTCGGAGGATACTGCATTGTTCCTTTAGTCAGTCGAAGGGAACCCACGAAGGGAAGAAGTGATACATTATCCGTTTTACTTTAATCCAAAAACTTATGGGTGTATTTTTGATCGGGTAGGGGGCATTGATCGTTTTTCCCGAACCAACTGTAGCGGTTTTTGGCTACAAAGCGATACAAAGCGTTAGTTAGGCCTTTGGGCAATAAAGAGAAAAGACTTAGAATTTTCCAAAATCCTCCTAAACGATCTAGGATCATAAAGGCGGCTTGGGCTTCAAGGGCATAAGAGTAAGCTTGATCCCAGGCGACAACGGTGTCCAGTTTTTCTAGGGTTAAGTTTCGTTCATGCGCGAAAGCGGTAAACAGCTTTTGATCGAGTCGTGCAAAGCGCAACTGGTCGTTTTTATCCCAACGGCATAGCTGCTGTACCCAAAAGTTACAGAAGACACAGGGGCCGTCATAAAAAACGATCAAGGGTTTCATTTTGATTTTTTAGCTGCTTGAACAAGGTCGAGTGCCTCAAGATTTACCTGCGTAGTAAATACGCCGTAGTTAACGACCGCTTTGCGTTTTTCAATCGCATCGATGGTCCCCACCGATTTCCCGTCGAATAAACGGACTTGATCCCCCACTTTAAAGTCGATTTTGGGCTTGACCGGTTCAGGTTTAGGGGCTGCTTTTTTCTTTTTCTTTTCCTTTCGGATTTCCACTATGGCTTGCTGGGTTTCTGCTTCCGCCTTTTTCTTGGCTTCGCGTTCTTTGCGTTTTTCTGCTGCCGATTTCTTTTTCCGTTTGGCGTTTTCGGTTTCCACTAAACGCAGTAAATCGGCAATTAACGGACGTTTCTTGCCGTTGTCGAAGTAGCGATCGGCGATGTCGTTAAAGCGGTTCCCAATTACGATCATGCGTTGATGGTGGTCATACAACTCTTGGTAGCTGCTGAGTTTCGCTTTCATTTTTTGGTTGAGCTGTTCCAGTTTTTCCCCTTCCTTTTCCGCCTTGCTTTCTTTGGCTTTTAAAGAGGCACCCGTGTCCATCATTTGCTTGCGTTCTTTTTGCAGCTTGGCAATGGTGGCGTCGAAGCGCACTTTTCCGCGTTCGATTTTCTTTTTTGCCCGGTTGATAAGGCTATAGGGAATTCCGTTTTTCTGCGCAACTTCAAAGGTGAAAGAACTCCCTGCTTCCCCCATAATCAATTTAAAAACAGGTTCAAGGGTGCGGTTGTCGAATTGCATGTTGGCATTGGTCATGTGCGGCAATTCGTTGGCCAATACTTTTAAGTTGGAGTAGTGGGTGGTAATGATACCATAGGCCTCACGGTTGTAAAACTCTTCCAAAAAGGCTTCGGCCAAAGCACCTCCCAATTCGGGGTCAGACCCGGTTCCGAATTCATCGATAAGGAAGAGGGTTTTTTGGTTGCACTTCCGCAAGAAGTATTTCATGTTCTTTAAACGATAGGAGTAGGTGCTTAAATGATTTTCGATGGACTGATTGTCTCCAATATCGGTGATGATTTGCCCAAAGAAACACACCCTAGAGTGCTCGTGAACGGGTATTAACATTCCGCTTTGCAGCATGAGTTGCAGTAATCCCACAGTTTTTAGGGTGATACTTTTCCCTCCAGCATTGGGTCCAGAAATAACAATGATACGGTGTTCTTGGTGCAAGACGATGTCTTGTGGGTAGGTGGGCTTATTTTCCTCCTTGTGGTTGAGATAGAGGAGGGGATGATAGGCATCGATCAATTCCATTTCACGGTCTTTGGAAAGCACCGGGAGCAGTCCGTTGATGCTTTTAGCATAAACCGCCCGGGCATAGATGCTATCGATTTGGGTGAGGTATTCTTGGTACTGCGCCAACAAAGGTCGGTAAGGCTGAAAGAAGGCCGTTAATTCCCGGAGGATTTTTTGAACTTCTTCGTACTCTTCAAAATTGAGGTTATTGAGTTCGCGGGAATACTGTAAGGTTGTCTCAGGTTCTATATATACGATACTACCCGTCTTGGAACTCCCCATGATGGCGCCTTTCACTTTGCGACGATACATGGCTTTTACAGCGAGTACCCGCTTGTTATCGACCACTGTTTCACGGATATCGTCGAGGTAATCGGCGCTAGTATAATGTCCTAAGGCCCGCTGAAAACTCTGCCCGATTTTAGAACGCACACTGTTGATTTGCTTGCGGATACGATACAATTCCTCGGAAGCATTGTTGCGTATTTCCCCAAAGCGATCAATGACAGCATCGACTTTTTCCTTGGGGGCTTTGGTGACCTCAATGGTTTCGCCCAATACGTTCAATTGTGGGTAGTAGTCCTTAAATTTTTTAAAGAATTTGAGAAGTAGATTGACGGTTTCATTGGTCGCTGCAATACGGCGAAAACTTTCGATTTCTAAAACGCTGTTGTCGATTTTAAGCAGGCTCATATCGGCGGTTAAATCGTCGAAACCGTGGTTGGGAATGCGGTTGTCGTTTTCGAAGGAGGCTAAAAATTCAGAGACTAAGGTGAGTTGCTGTACGATATCTTCTTCTACATCGGAGGGCTTGATTCCTGCAATGGCTGCTTTTCCCATGGGGGTAATGCAGTGGGTGCCCACTTGGCTTAAAACCGTGTCAAATTCAAGATCTAGGAGGGATTTCTCTGGGATTTTCAAGGATAAATTTTTCTTACATTAGCCCTACAAAAGTACATAAATTCATGCGGGTTCAAATACATCCATCTTGGGAAAAACAACTGGCTTCTGCCTTTTCTAGCCCTGATTTTGAAGCCCTTGTCGATTTTGTTAAAAAGGAATACAGCACGCACCGCTGTTATCCTCCCGGGCAATTGATTTTCGAGGCCTTTAATACCTGTCCTTTCGACGATATCAAAGTTGTGCTATTGGGGCAGGACCCATACCACGGCCCAGGACAAGCCCATGGTTTATGTTTTTCCGTTCCAGAAGGGGTGGGGCATCCACCTTCCTTAATCAACATTTTTAAAGAAATTGAGCAGGACCTTGGCCTCGCCTACCCAGAAAGTGGGAATCTTTTGCGTTGGGCGAAACAAGGGGTATTCTTATTGAATGCCACCCTAACGGTACGTGCGCAGCATGCAGGAAGTCACCAAAAACAAGGATGGGAAAGTTTTACCGACCGTGTAATTCAAACCATTTCTACAGAAAACGAGGGTGTGGTTTTCCTCCTTTGGGGCGGATATGCAAAAAAGAAGATGAAGTTGATCGACAGTTCTAAACACTTGGTTTTAAGAAGCGGACATCCTTCGCCTTTAAGTGCTAATCGAGGATATTGGTTCGGAAACAAACACTTTAGTCAATGCAATGAATACCTCCAAGCAAAGGGGAAAGCGGTTATTGATTGGGGTTAACCCCCCACACGTTTTACTTTATGGCCCATTTCAGTTAGAAGCACCATTAATTTGTCGCGGTAATTGCCTTGAATGATGATTTCACCGTTTTTGATGGTGCCGCCTACGCCCACACTGTTTTTCAGGGTTTTAGCGAGTTCTTTTAGTTCGGAAGCTTCGCCTTCAAAACCTTTGATAACGGTTACTGTTTTTCCCGCGCGGCCTTTGTTGCTAAAGTGGGCTTCGAGTTCTTGGGGAACAAATTCGTCTTCAGGAGCGACATAGCCTTCCGGGTCGGGAGCGAGGTTTTCGAATTGAATCTTAGCTAAATCTTCTAAACTGGATAATTTCTTTGCCATGGACAAGTATATAGGGCTAAAATACTATTTTAGTGCTCTAAACCCGAATGGATGCGTTTGCTTTTTTTCTTTTTCCTATTCTTTAATTTCTCGCTTATGGCACAAGACCAATTTCCCTTAGAAGCTATTCCTGCAGCCCCTGAAAGTACTACCTCAGGAAACGTATTGGCGCGTATGACCCAAGGTTTGGGTTATCGCTATCATTGGGCAACCAAAGATTTAAGGGAAGAGGACTTGAATTACCGTCCCAGTCCAGAAGCGTCCTCCACCTATGAAACTCTGGAGCATCTTTACGGCTTGGCGGAAATGATTCGCAATGCCGCACAATCAACTCCAAGCGAGCGCCCTCAAGCACAAATGCCCGAGGATTATTCGGCATTACGAGCAGCGACATTAGCCTTGTTGGAGGAAGCTAGTAATTTGTTCTTAAACAAGGACGCAACTGCCATTGAAGCTTTACAGCTCATCATCCAAAGAGGAGGGAAGACCTATACCTTTCCTATTTGGAACTTGATGAACGGACCTTTATCGGATGCGCTTTACCACACGGGACAAGTAGTGAGTTTCCGCCGTACGACAGGGAATCCCATCCATCCTGGGGTAAATGTATTCATGGGAAAAACCAAGCTTTAATGCGTATTTTATCTACCCACAAAAAGCGCTACGGGAAAACCTTAGCCTTTATGGAAAAACACCTAGAGCAGGGGAGTAGGCTTTTGGATTTAGGCACCGAAAATCCATTTACGCCCTTGTTGAAAGAAGCGGGCTATGCCGTTCAAAACACCCAAGGGGAGAACCTCGACGATGATTATATGGCTTATGCTAGTTCTGAGGTTGATTGTGTAACGGCTTTCGAGATTTTTGAACATATGCTTGCGCCCTATAATATTTTAAAAAACTTGAAAGCAAAGCGTTTAATCGCTTCTGTGCCTTTAAAGTTGTGGTTTGCATCGGCCTATTGGAACGAGGCAGACGACTGGGACAAACACTATCACGAGTTTGAAGTAAAACAGTTTCGGTTTTTGTTGGAAAAAGCAGGTTGGACCATAAAAGCGCATGAATTGTGGACTTCACCCGACCCAAAGAAAATTGGGATTCGTCCGTTACTACGCTATTTTACTCCGCGTTATTGTATCGTGTACTGCGAACGCAACTAATTATCGCGCTCTTCGAAATTCTCTTTTTCCTTTTCCGCTATACGTTGAACAATCAAGTAAATGAGGAGAATGACTACAATTCCGCCGATGATCATCGCACTCATTTTACGGTAACAGCTGTTCCATAAGCCAAGATTTCTGAGCAGCCTTGCATGACCATGGAGGTGGTAATGCGGACATTCACCACAGCGTTGGCCCCTAAACGTTCGGCGTCTTCCCGCATGCGCTGCAAAGCTTGTTCGCGTGAATCGGCTTGGAGTTTGGTGTATTCGGAGATTTCTCCGCCCACAATGTTTTTTAAGCCGGCAAAGAGATCGCTGCCCACATTACGGGCGCGTACTGTACTGCCACGTGCGATGCCGTGAACTTCAGTAATGGCTTTGTTGGGAACGGTGGGGGTATTAACGAGTAGCATATTAATTAGGGAATAAAGAGGAATCAATTTGCGGTAAAATGCGCAGGGCATTTTTGTAGTAGACCTTTTTTAAGACCGAATCGGGGAGGGCCAAGCCGTACATTTTCCAGAAGGCATGGCGCTTGCGGTAATAATCAAAGTATTCGTCATCGGTTTCGAGCACCCGGAAATAGGTGTAATATTCTGAAACATTGTAAGCGTCTTTCCCGAACAAGACACGGTCTTGATAATCGACCAAGAAACGTCGTGCCCGACGGGGTTGACGCCCCAATTCAGCCAAAACAGCACCAATTTCGGTCACTACATTAGGGTAGCGGTCCAAATGTTCGCCTAAACGTTGTAAATCGTTCCCCATCCAGCCCAAATGCGCATTGATAAAGGTGGTGTTGGGGTGTTTTTCAAAAACCTGGTGTTGTTCTGCCAAGATCGACTCAAAAGAAGGCACCTTAGCAGGATCGCGGTAGCGGGTCGGCTTTTGTTTAAGCTCTAACCAGCGCTCGTTGTACTTATCCTTGGGTTTCCAAAAAGAGGCAGGCTCGGCCGAATGTATTAGCACAGGGAAGCCCAAACGTCCGCATTCTTCCCAAATGGGGTCCATACGTGGATCATTAACGGCAATGCGATTGCCTTGGCTGTCGGTATCGGTTAAACCTAGGCCTTTGTACACTTTAAGTCCCATGGCGCCATCGGCTTTTGCTTGACGCAGGATGTGAAGATTGTTTTCCACAAAATCGGGTTCGTCTATTTTCTCCCAATCGAGATTGACAAAAAGGCCAAAGCGGTTAGGTGCAGTTTCTTTTACGTTCTTTAGGCATTGTTGCAAGTAGAGCCCACGAAAACCACTCAAATTAATCATAAAAGCCATGTTGATGCTGTCCATCTCGGTCGTTAGGGTAGTGAGGTCGTTGACTGGCATATCGAATTGGTGGTTGTGGATATCCACAAAAGGGAATTTTGCCTTTTTGATGGGATGCTCGGGAACGACCAAAGTAGAGGTGGGGTTGTACTCTTCAAAAGGCATGATGTTTTGACGGTACTGGATTTTCCACACCACATAGTAGGTCAAAGCACCCAAACCAGCAATAAATAAGAAGGCTTTAAAAAAGTTCTTTAGGCTAAAAAATCCCATTTAGTTGAGCGGAATTGCCACAGAAGTCGTGTCCCAACGCATGCGCAGGGTTAGGTTTTCTCCGTCTTCTTGTACATCAATAGTGAACTGCTCCACAGTGGTGAGGAGTTTGGCGGCTGTTACGTTTACCCGCATCACATCTTTGCTGTAATCGGGTTCATTGTAGCCAAATTTTCCTGCTTCCTCATTTAAAGCGACGATCCAATGATCGGCTTCAGGAATGGCATACATACGGTAGGTTCCTGCTTTGAGCATACGCCCAGCAAAGGGAATATCTTGGGAGGTTTCGAAAGTAGTGGCTGCATTTGCGCCCAAACGCCAATATTCACCAAAGGGGACAAGGGCTTTGTCTTCCTTAGCACCAAAAATTAAACGCTCTTTCTTAAAAGGACGGTGATAGACCACCTCAATTTTTAAATCTCCTTTTTCGAAGTTAACGACGCCTTTCGGGCTTTTGGGGTTGATAAAGGTCCCGTAGATCATATAGCCGCCAACGACCAGAACTAGCAGTACAACTAGGGCAAGTATTTTTTTAAGTGTAATCATGGTGTATTTGTTTATATCCAAATATAAACAATTCGGATAACTGCATAGAGGAACATTGAAAAATTGTTATTTTACATAATATTAATTATGATAAAAATATGAATGTTCATTTACAGTCATTTGTTCCTGTATCGATTAAACTTAAAATCTTCCAGCCTGTACTTTCCGCTACCAAGGTAAACGCATTAACCCCACAATGTGCTAATTTTCCGCCCAAATAGAAACGAAACGGCACCCAAACGGTTGCCAGGTTTTGATTTTGTTGTACTACGGGTTTCCCCAGCTGTTCTTCCCAAGTTGGAGACGCATTTCGTGTGGCTACCGCGCGGATGAACTTTTCGATGTTGTTTTCTATAACGACCGACTGTTTGTTCCGTACTGCAGCACGAAGTAGCCGAGCTTTAGGGTGCATAATTTCCTGCATTCCCAAGGAATCTTTGGCGTGAAAGGCGGTAAAAAAACGCTCTACTGCCTCCATGGGATGGCTGAGTTCTTGCGCCAAAAGACCAGTAGAACACAGCATTAGTCCAATCAAAATAATTTTTTTCATGTATACAATTTACAACACGTAATCTAATTGAATATCAGTAGTCTAATTTATAGTTTATTTCTGTTAATAAATCCGTGAACAAGCCTTTTTCGAACGAAGTTTTTTGCGTCCCTAAAGCCCCTAACTTTAAGTAAAACAAAAGTCATGAATGATCGACCCAACGATTTATTGCGGATCCGTCCACAGA
>WTJB01000073.1 GCA_011526335.1 Candidatus Arcticimaribacter sp. | reverse complement strand
CAACATCAGTATGGCCTAAAAAACAAATCGATTTACCACTCGTAGTATTTGAATATATTGAATTTTTAACATTATTAAAGTTCATAACTCTTCTATTAAAACCTAAAGGTTTTAAAAATGATTCAATAAGATCCTGACAACCATCATCTTCTGGTGTAATAGATTTTTTTTTAATAAGGAGTTTTAAGAATTCTAAACTGTTATCAAATTGCATTTAAATATTTCTAAGTAAATCATTAATGCTTGTTTTTGATCTAGTTTTTTCATCAACTTTTTTCACAATAACAGCACAGTAAAGATTACAGTTTCCTGAGTTAGATGGAAGTGATCCAGAAACAACTACTGAACCCTTCGGAACTTTCCCATAACTTACTTCATTTGTTTCACGGTCATAAATTTTAGTACTTTTACCGATAAAAACTCCCATTGAAATTACAGATCCTTCTTCAACAATTACCCCTTCAACGATCTCTGAACGAGCACCAATGAAACAATTATCTTCAATCACAGTAGGATTAGCTTGAAGCGGTTCAAGAACACCACCGATTCCCACACCACCAGATAAGTGAACATTTTTACCAATTTGTGCACATGAACCAACAGTTGCCCACGTGTCAACCATTGTCCCATCATCGACAAAAGCACCGATATTTACAAATGATGGCATTAATACAACATTTTTTCCAATAAAGGTACCATTTCGCACAACCGCATCAGGTACTACTCTAAATCCACCATTATTAAAATCCTGTTCGGAATAATTTTCGAATTTATTTGCAACTTTATCAAAATAGTTAGTGTAATTATTATTTATAATTGAATTATTTTTGGTTTCTATGATTATGTTTAGCTAAGCTTCTTCTACCCAATGAAGGACCTTAGTTTTTTTATCCCCTGATCGATAAACGCATTGACTTGGAGTGAAAGACCCAAAACGTAGCACAACCCGAGGTAGCTGACGCCAATCAAAAGGCATTTCAACACCAAATTGACCAATATTGGAAACGGAAAATGGAGGAAAGAAAATGCGCCATAAGACAGTAAAATGACCCCAAAGAGGTAAAGAACTTCCTTGTTGAAGGGAAGAATCCTAAAGCGGTACCAAACAAACAGAACTTTGAGCAGGTTAAATAGTGTGATCACAAGAAAAGTTGATACAGCCGCACCCACAAAACCCAGTTCTTCTATAAGCTGAAGATTGAGCACTACTACGGCCACTGCAGATCCCATCGAAAAGAAAGGAACTACATAATAATATTTCGAATTCGTAATGATGTTATTCACACAGCCCGTGGCTGCTGTAAAGAGCTTGGTCATGGAGAAATAAAGTACAACAGGAATCGCCAAAGAGAATCCCTCCTTGCCATTCAGTAAATAGATAAACCCATAGAGATCATCGATGTTGGCATTGATCAGAACAAAGAAAAGTCCGGAAACCAATAACAAATTCACACTGCTTTTCCGAAGCAAATCTTTCAATTTATGGGAATGATTGTTGTTGATCGCCTCGGCCACCAAGGGCGAGATGATCTGTTGTAATGCTCGCAAAGGTGCATCGATCAATGCGGCAATGAATACCCCTACTTTGTAATAGGCAACGTATTTTTCTTCAACAAGTTTTCCCAGCATACTTGCGTCGATATCGATAATAACACTCGCACCAAAGGCCGATAAAAAAATCAGTAACATGTAGAGCAAAAGTGAGGAGTGATTGGAAGGCAAAGAAAAATAAATTTTAGGGCGATACAACCAGAGACTATACCCCACCATGATGGCTAAACGGATATAGTAACCAACTATCAGTGCGTGAATAAAACCTGTAAAAGAGTACCATTCTAAGAAATAGCCCAAAAGCAACCCACTGATCAGAACACGTTGATAAACTTCTTTCATGAAATTGCCCACCACCGTTTTTTTCTGTACGCGCGCCCAACTGAAGAAAATTTCAAAATAAGCCGTGGAAACAGCAATCACAAAAATCAAGTAAATAAAATCGGCCAAACCTTCATTTTTCGAAGAGAGATAGTCGGTAATGGCGGTATAATGACCAAAAAATAAAAAGGCTGAGAGGACAATAATCAGCAATGGAAAAATTAGGGAAAACAACAAGAGTTTATCTTGCTCTTCTCTTGAGGGTGCCGCCGAAAAAAATTTAATTACAGCGTTTTGTAAACCAAAGGAAAAAATAGGCTGAAGGATATTCGACTGGGCCAGAAGAATCATCAAAATCCCATAGGATTGCACGCCAACAACCAAGGGAAAAAACACCACCGTATTGAGCGCACCAATCCCAATCGCGAATAGCGTACTTAAAATATTGTAAAACGACTCACGTACAACTAGGCCCATGGTGCTTTCGGTTTTAGTGTGTTGCGGATCGCTAACAAAAAAATCAATAACAATAGACCAATACCGAGCAACTGTATATTAGATCCTGTTGCAATGACTTTGGGTTGAAATGCAAAAACCAGCGTGTGTTTCCCTGGCGG
>WTJB01000012.1 GCA_011526335.1 Candidatus Arcticimaribacter sp. | reverse complement strand
TTCTATGTCATCTGGATCAAATGAAATACACTCATCATCATCTTCACATTCTTCTCCCCAATGAGGCTTATTTTCATCAGTCAGTGCAGAGTTTTCACTAAATAAATCAGTTATGGTTTCAGTACCTGTTTGATTACCCTCATCATCATAAATAGGTCTATCATATATATTTACTGGTTCCTCGGCTATCATTTCAACACACCAACTGGATAAATCTTGGTTAAAAGCCGAAGCTTTATTGAACATTCCATTCATGTTATGCACATTACTGGTATCCCATGTTCCAACGGGTTGGTTGAAAAGAGTTGCACCTTCGAACATATAAGACATGTCTTTTACATCTGAAGTATCCCATTCTGAAATATCTTGATTAAATACTTTCGCATTCCAGAATAATGAATACATATCTTCCACATTTGAAGTATTCCATGAGGAAATATCTTGATTAAAAGCATCTGTTAAACCAAACATCACAGCCATCGTTTCTATACTTGATGTATCCCATTCTGAAATGTCTTGGTTAAATTCTGTAGCCCCTCTAAACATTATTGCAGTACTTGTTACATTTGCTGTATCCCAATTACCAATTGGCTGATTAAAAAGTGGTGCACCAACAAACATACCCCGCATATTAGTTACACTGGAGGTGTCCCAATTGTTGAGTGGTTGATCAAAAGAAAGTGCATTTGAGAAAACAAACATCATATTCGTTACATTTGATGTATCCCAATTATTAATGTTTTCATTAAATGACTCACAGTAAGCGAAAACACCTCTTAAATTTTCTACTTTTGAGGTATTCCAATTACCGATAGGCTGATTAAAATTAATAGCTCGAACAAACATCCACATCATATTTGTAACATTCGAAGTGTTCCAGGAGCTGATGTTTTGATTAAAACTTGTGGCATTTGAAAACATAGCATACATACTAGTAACATTTGAGGTATCCCAATTACCTATATCCTGATCAAATGAACTAGCATAATTAAACATTCGTTCCATGCTTTGAACATTTGAAGTATCCCATGCTGTAATATCTCCATTAAAACTCTCAGCGGATGCAAAAACACCTATCATATTTGTCACAGAACTTGTATTCCATTCATTTAAATCTTGATCAAATGAACTAGCTCCAGCGAAAGCCCATTCCATATTTGAAACATTAGAGATATCCCAATTTCCGATATTTTGATTAAATGAGTTCGCATGATCAAAAATTGCTCCTATATCTTCAACTCTAGAAGTATCCCAGTAAGATATATCATGGTTAAAATCTATTGCATTTCTAAACATCGAATGCATATTAATAACATTCGAAGTATCCCAAGAAGATATATCCTCATTAAACCTATTGTTACCTTCTGCTTCCTCAAAAAGAGTACTCATATCCTCTACCTTACTTGTACAAACGCAGGTTAAATCTTCATCATTTGCAACTTTTTCACGAAGCATTTGTTCATCGACAACAGTGTAAACTTTGCCATCAACACTACCTTGATCACCAACTTCTGCATCAGGACAAATAATTGTTATTCCATTATCATGTCTGTAAATTGGTGCATCACAAACCTTTATAACAATAGTCCCTGTTACGATCTCTGTAATTGGAGGAATTGATGCTGTTGTAGTAGTTGCTTCAGATCCTGTTGTAGGATTCGTTATTTCTAACGTAAAGGTATACGTACCTGCCTCACTAGGTGTACCATAAATATCTAAAGTGTTTGACGATGTGCTATAATTAGCTGATAACCCAGCAGGAAGACCTGTGATATTTACTACCATGGAGGCATCAGTACAAGTATCTGTATCCTTGCCTGCTATATATAAAGATTCAATAAATGAATCTCCTTCACAAGAACTAAAAAGTAAAGGCTCTACACTGGTGTCGAAACCAAATATAAAACTCACACAATCATCATACTCATTTTCACAAGGTTCACCCCAATCAGGATAACTTTCTATGGTTAAACTATTGTTATTTTGGTTAACAAAATTTTCTGGATAATTTTCAATATTCTCAACGCACCATGAACTAATATCATAACTAAATTCAATTGCATCATAAAACATTGAATCCATATTTGTTACCGATGAAGTGTCCCACCCACTGATGTCTTGATTAAATAATGGTGTATTTCCAAACATCCAATTCATATTATTCACCGAAGAAGTATCCCACCCGCTGATATCTTGATTGAACGAAATTGCACTATGAAAAAATGCATTCATATCAATTACATTTGATGTATTCCAACCACCAATATCTTGATTAAATGAAACAGCATTACCAAATAAACCTCCCATAGTTTCAACTGCAGATGTATCCCAATCACCAATATCCTGATTAAAGGAAGAAGCATTATAGAACATGTAGCTAATGTCAGTTACATTTGACATATTCCAATTACCAATATCGTTGTTAAAAGATGATGCGTCATAAAACATTCCTCCCATTGTGGTAACAGCTGAGGTATCCCATTGGCTAATATCGCCATTGAAAGCTGAGGCATTATTGAACATAGCTCGAATGTTGGTCGCTGATGATATATCCCAATCACCTATTTCTTGATTAAACTCTATCGCATGACTAAACATGTGATTCATAAGAATCACTGATGAAACATCCCAATTTCCTATATCTCTATTAAATGATGAAGCCCTTTGAAACATATTATTCATGTCAGTCACTGAAGAGGTATCCCAATTACCTATGTCTTGGTTAAATTCATCTTTCTGCACAAAAAGATCACTCATATTAGTTACTTTTGATGTACATACACATGTTAAATCTTCATCATTTGCAACTTTATCTCGAAGCATTTGTTCATCAACAACTGTATAAACTTTACCATCTACGCTACCCTGAGCCCCGACTTCTGCATCTGAACAAATAATTGTGACTCCGTTTGAATCGAGATATATATTGTCATCAATATATGTAGATGAAGTAGATTGAACTGTAATTGTTCCAACTACTACTGTTGAGACAGTAGCTGATACAAATGGTTCAGAACTTGTTTCTTCAAGATGATTATCTAAAGTTATCGAATAATTGTAAGTGCCTGAAGTAGAGTTTGTCGGAGTGCCTGAAATTTCTAATATATTACCAACGATAGATGCACTAATTCCATCAGGAAGTCCTGAACTATTTACAAGATGAATTACACGAGTACAATCAGTTTCTATCTCGTATGTAATGTCTTCGATTGGAGTACCAATATAGACTACTTGATCATCAGAACTTTCTGAATCAAGGCTAACATGTAACGAACAGAGTGTTTCTGATGTAGAACCAGTGTTGGATGAAACGGCTGTAATGACATTGATTTCACCATACATAGAATTATGAACTGAACACTGATAATAATATTTTCCAACTGAAGTAGGAGTCCAACTTACTACACCATTAGTAATTCCATTATTATTTACATTTTCAGCCAAGAAAAACACTCCATTTCCTTGTTCTGTTTTGATGTAGAAGGGGTGTCCAGCTGCGTCTACATTGAAACTTATTTGATCTCCAAGGTATATAGTTATACTAGGATCATCTCCTAGTACTGAACCATTTCTATCATTACCAGAGAGTGTATAATCTGAATTTGATGAAGCAGAAACGTTTAATACATATTCATTACTGGTGTTGCTATTATTTCCAAATATAGAAACGCTGAATAGAAGAAAAAATACTAACTGTGATCTCATGGCTTATGGTTGAGTTATAATATAACAAAAAAAATTAATATTGAATTATTTTATTTTCAGAAGTTGGAGCTTCTTCTTCTTTTTGTACTTCCTTTTTTATACGGGGACAAATTCGTAAACCTATTTCATGAGCATTTAATTGCATCCCAGATAATACATCACTTACGTATACATCATATGCATAGGCCAATGAAAAGGTGTTATTTATATTGAAATTAAGTTTAAATGATCTTACAGAGGCGGTCCTAAAACCAACACCGATTCTTAGTTTTTGATTATAATTACCCCACAATATTCCTTCCACTACAGAAGACATTCCACGCGTAGATCGAAATAAAAACTGGGGTTCAAGGTTTATTTCTTCACTTACTTTAAATTGCGTACCACCACTCATGTATAGGTGCATTCGATCTTGGGCTATAACGTTAATTTCTGCATCGCGTTTAGACCTAAATAACCTTGGTGATGATATTGCAAACCAATATTTGTTGTGAACATAAAAAATGCCTACTCCAAAGTTGGGCATCAATCTGCTTAAATCTCGTTTTGCTGGGTCTACTTGATTCCCGTAGGCAATGAGCTCAGAGGTGTCAGCACGAAAAGAGTTTACATTTCCCTTTAGTCCTAAAAACAAATTGGAATCATCGTTCAGCTTAAGTTTATAAGAAAAGTCTAAGGAAATCAATGTCTGTTTTTCAATGAATAATTCATCCGCTATAACAGAAATTCCTAGACCAACATTCTTTTTTTTAGCAACAGAGTAAACCATTGACAAGGTCCTAGGGCTATTTTCAATGTTAGCCCATTGATTCCTTGAATGTATTGAAAATAATTGGTCTTCTTCAGCCCCTGCATAAGCTGGGTTTATCAAAGGCATTTGATATTGAATCAAAGACAAATAAGAGTCTTGTTGTCCCTGAAGCTGAACAGTAATAAAGAAGATAAGTATACAAAGCTTTTTCATAGAATTAACGTGTTAAGTAAAGCCAACCACTATAGTCTATTGATCCATCACGGTTAAAATCAATCTGATAATAGTATGCTCCTTCAGGTAAGGTTTCTCCATTTCTGCTTCCATTCCAATCGTTTCTATAATTGATTTTATGATAGATCAAACTTCCTGATCTAGAAATAATCCAGACTTCATTATTAGGATATCTTTCCAGTGCTGGATCATACCAATAGTCATTTATTCCGTCTCCGTTAGGTGACAAAAAATTTGTGATTTCAAAATCAAAAACACTAAAATCTGAGATCGTGTCATTTGGATTATTTGGATCTAAACCGGCATTAATCTCATCTAAATTCGTAATACCGTCTCTGTCTGAATCATTGTAAGGGTTACAATTTTCTTCATCATGTTCGTCGTTTACTCCGTCATTATCACAATCCAGTAAATTAGATTCTAATGCATCTAGAATACCATCTAAGTCTGTATCAACTCTTTCATCTATGGATAACTCTTGGTCGCCATCATCATCCACATCCAAATGATTTGGAATTTGATCTCCATCCGTATCTAAAAATAAATCTGCAGTAATCTGAGCATCAGAATTTATTTCATTGATGGTCAAAATCATATCATTATCATCATCAACATCTAAATGGTTAAATATTCCATCTCCATCTGAATCAATACCCTGTCCATTTGAGTCAAGCTCACTTTGTGTGGGAATTCCATCACCATCATCATCATCATCTAAATAATTTGGAATACCGTCCTGATCGGTATCCAATGCATCCATTGGATTTCCATCCAAATTCGGATCAGGTGATTCCGAAATAGTCATCAATCCATCCCCATCATCATCTGTATCATAATAATTAGGCACACCGTCTTCGTCAGTATCAATAGCATCATTAGGATTAAAATCTTGATTTGGATCTGGTCCTTCAAACTCTGTAAAGACTCCGTCATTTTCATCATCCGGATCCAAGTAATTGCTAATTTCATCATTGTCAATGTCATTATTTTTAACATACGATTTATTTGCTCCTACTGTCTCATAATAGCTATAGATATGGTCACCATCATCGTCGGGGTCAATAGGGTTGATTAATCCATCAGCATCAGTATCTGATGTAATGAGATTTCGATTCACTTGGTCCAAAGGTGTTTCTTTGGTAGTTAGTTCAAATAAGTCATTTTGTTGAATTGATGAAATAGTTATTGAACTTGACGAAGTAGGTTCAGGAACTCTAGTGTCTCCAAAAGTAGTATTTACATATCCTATCAATACTTCGTAAATTCCATCTCCATTTGCATCTCTTATTTCACCTGTAGAGGGCGGATCTATAAAAGATAAATATCCTTCTCCTAAATCTGCTTTTTCAGCGCTCTTTTGAGCATCTAGCTTAGGTTCCCCGGATCGAATTGTGAATTGCCCTGCATCAGCTCCTCCAGTAATCTTTTTTCTAATCTTCCATTTTCCTACCCCTTTTGTAGGACCTTTAAGTTCCAATTTGATTGCTCTACTGTCAGCAAAACCAATTTGATAATATTTGTATAGTGTAATAAATTGATGTTCCATGAAATCAATTACCCCGTCGTTATCATCATCTATGTCTTGGTTATTTCCAATACCATCTTGATCTATATCTCTAGCCTCTGCAGCATTCTGAGGAAATTCATCTATATCATCATTGACTCCATCACCATCGTCATCTAAATCCCTTGAATCCCCTATACCATCATTATCGGTGTCTTTACTTTCTTCAGGGTCTAGAGGAAAGGCATCTACTCCGTCCGATACTCCATCACCGTCGGAATCAGAAAGATTAGGATCTGTTCCTAAATTGATTTCTTTCCCATCACTTAATCCATCGCCGTCAGAATCTGAATTCATGGGTATGGTCCCAATGATTTCTTCTTGGCTGTCAGATAATCCATCGTTATCATCGTCTTGATCTCTGTTGTCTCCTATCCCGTCTCCATCAAAATCATTACTTTCTTCTGGGTCTAAAGGAAATGCATCAACATCATCATTTACCCCATCATTATCCGTGTCAGAATTTAATGGATTTGTACCTAGATTATTTTCTGTACCATCTGTAAGATTATCCTGGTCAGAATCAGACTCAAGAGGGTTTGTCCCTTGATTAACTTCTTGAGCATCCTCAAGACCGTCGTTATCTGTATCACTTTCAAATGGATTTGTCCCCAATGTAAATTCTTCCAGATCTGTTATCCCATCATTATCGTCATCTGGATCAATTTCATTTCGTAATCCATCGCCGTCTGTATCTGTATTACCATTCGGATCAAGTGGTAAATCATCTAGATTATCATTTATACCATCGCCATCCGTATCAGGATTTAAGGGGTTTGTGTTTTTAGTATTTTCATCCCCATCATTTAATCCATCATTGTCTGAGTCTGGGTTTAATGGGTTGGTTCCATTCGATTGTTCCGCAGCATCAGAAATTCCATCACTATCAGAATCAGAATTCTTAGGATCTGTGCCCAAAGTAGCTTCCTCGATATCAGTTAGACCATCGTTGTCATCATCCTCATCTTGACGATCCCCTTGTCCATCTCCATCAGAGTCTAAGTTTTCAGTAGCATCTAACGGAAAAGCATCTTCAAAATCATTATAACCATCGCCATCAGAATCAGAATCTAAAGGATCCGTAGATGCATTTCTTTCTGCACTATCACTCAATCCATCACCATCAGTGTCGGCATTGAAGGGGTCTGTATTAAAAATTAATTCTTCTTGATCAGATAAGCCATCTCCGTCACTATCAATACTTTTTGAATTATCAAGTGGAAAATCGTCCGCACCATCTCTAACTCCATCATTATCAGTATCACTGTTTAAAGGATCTGTGCCTATTGCCTTCTCTTCATTATCATTTAAACCATCTTGATCCGTGTCTGCGTCAAGAGGGTTAGTCCCATTTGCGAGCTCTAGATTATCTGAAATTCCATCATTATCATCGTCTTCGTCAATAGAATTATCAATACCGTCTCCATCGGTATCCAGATTTAAATCTGGATCTAAAGGGAAATCATCTTCTCCATCTATGACTCCATCTTCGTCAGAATCTTGATTCAAAGGATCTGTGGCACGTTCAAGTTCTTGACTGTCGGTTAGTCCATCATTATCAGAATCGGAAGACATAGGATCTGTACCCAGCTCAATTTCTTTTTCATCTGTCAAGGAATCATTATCATCGTCATCGTCCGCATTGTCTCCAACGCCGTCATTGTCATTATCGTTAATTTCATCTGGATCTAATGGGAATGTATCTTGACTGTCATCAACTCCATCTCCATCAGTGTCTGAATCAAGTGGATTTGTCCCTAATAGAACTTCTACTCCGTCGAATTCTCCGTCATTATCACTGTCTTGTTCTAAAGGATCACATCCTTGAGAGAGTTCCTCGGAATCCGATAGGCCATCATTGTCTGTATCTTCAGCAAGTGGATTTGTACCTAGAGCAACTTCTTCGTTGTCGTCTAACCCATCTCCATCTGTATCAGCATTGAATGGATCTGTACCTAAATTCTGTTCTTCAATATCAGTAATACCATCATTATCGTCATCTAAATCATCTTCATCTGGAATTCCGTCACCATCATTGTCTTGAGCCTTTGTTTCATCTAAGGGATAATCATCTTCACCATCCAAAGTGCCATCACCGTCAGTATCAGCTACCAAAGGATCTGTTCCAATTGATATTTCTTCTCCATCTAAACTGCCATCTTGATCAGAATCTGAGTTCAATGGATCTGTACCTAGAGTTAATTCTAAATTATCGGTAAGACCATCGTTATCATCATCATCATCTACTGTATCCCCTACTCCATCTCCATCTGTATCTTGGTTGTCTGATGCATCTAAAGGAAGTTCATCATCTCCATCATTTGTTCCATCATTATCAGAATCAGAATTTAGAGGGTCGGTTCCCTTTTCAATTTCATGGAGATCATTGAGCCCGTCTCCATCTGTATCTTCATCATTAGGATTTGTTCCTAAATCTAATTCATCTGCATCTGTGAGACCATCATTGTCAGAATCCGCGGATAAGGGATTAGTACCTTTTGAAAGTTCATCAATATCACTTATCCCATCATTGTCATCATCACTATCCATATTATTTCCTAAACCATCTGAATCACTATCCAATTGCTCGAAAGGATCTGTAGGGAAATCGTCTTGTCCATCTAAAACACCGTCGTTATCCGTATCTTCTTGAATTGGATTAGTCCCATAATCCAATTCCAGTTTATCATTTAATCCATCACCATCACTATCTGAATTCAAAGGATCTGTTCCAATTGCTAATTCCTGTTCGTCGGAAATATTATCACCATCATCATCTTCATCAAATTCATCAGAAATACCGTCACCGTCCGTATCAATTGAGGAATTTGGATTTAAAGGTACTTCGTCTGTACCATCCAATATACCGTCATTATCTGTATCTGGATTTAAAGGGTCTGTTCCAATTTCTAACTCTTTACCGTCAGGACTTCCATCTCTGTCTGTATCAAAATCTAATGGATTTGTACCTAAACTGAGTTCATAAAAATCAGGTATTCCATCTCCGTCATCATCATCATCAATTGTGTCGTCCAAGCCATCACCGTCTGTATCTGTAGCATCTGAAGTTCCGTCTCCATCGGTATCAGTTGGAGTGTCTGTGGCATCTAATG
>WTJB01000245.1 GCA_011526335.1 Candidatus Arcticimaribacter sp. | reverse complement strand
TAGATGCCTTAATGGATTCCAAAGATTCGAATTTTGTAAATACAGAGTACTTGCTTTAATCAAAAGTATTGGTCGATACCAAAGACTAGGCCCGATTGTCGTTTATCGTTTAGCGCTATTCCATAGTCCACCCGAAGTACGGCCTTGTAAATGTATTTATGAATAAATCGCAAACCGACTCCTGCAAAATGGTGTCGGTTTTCTTTTTTGAAAAGCGTCTGCAATGGCGCTCCGGCAGATTGTATTCCCGCATGATCGGTGAAAAAAGTCCATTGTAAGGCGAACCAATTCTTTTCAAAGGCCGTCTGTCGGTATTCTGCATTGAAGACCCAAAGGGCATTTCCCCGTTGAATTAAATTCCCAACACCGCGCACATTTTGATTGTTGTCGATCACAAAAGGAGGGAAGGGGCTTGGGGTGTTTCGCGCTAGTCCAATTTTTCCTCGCACGGCAAGATTCCCGCTGGAAAGTAAACGTTTAAAGTAACGCCCCTGAATTTCAAATTGATAAAAGTCTTGATCACCTTCTACATTTTGCCCCACGACATAGGTAAAATAACTTTGGGCGCTCCAGCCTTTTAAATAATAGTAGTAGGGTTCAATTTTGTTGTAAGTAAAGCCGAGTTTCCCCAGTGTTTTTGCCGTTTTAAAATTGGCGGGTAGGTTCGTTACTGTTTCACTGTTTTCATGAATATAGCGTTCGTAAATGCGTCCTAGACTCAAGCTAGCCTTGTGGTAAAGGTCAAATGCTTTTCCCCATTCCAGTTCAATCATTTGTAATCGGTAGCGGTACCGTTCTGTTTGCGCGTTCATCTGTATGGGTTCTAAAGTTTCTTGTTGTTGGGCTATGAATTTGAGTTCGTTTGACCAATGCAAGAAATTGTTGTTTTCAAGACGTATTCCAAAGCCGGGGAAGATATTTTTGCGGTAAAAAGCGCCTAGGCTAAGTCCCTGTCCCAAAAAAATATAGTCGTTAACCCCCAAGTGAAAAGCGACCTTTTGATCTAAGGTGGTCCATACATCAACTGCGGGTATAAGGGTTTTATTTTCCTCAATAAAAAGGGTAATATCTACCGTTCCACTCGTGCTAATGCTTTTGTTGTAGTAGGCATGACTCACTGCTGGTTCCCGAATAATCCGTAAAATATCTTCTTTCAATTGCAGGCTATCCAGTGCATCTCCAGCTTGCAAAGTCAATAGCCTTTTGAGGTAAGCCGCTTTTGTTTTTTTATTCCCCTCAAACGATATACGATTTACACTTGGATTTTGTGCCAACAAAAAGCTACCGCAAAAGCAAAAGATAACCGCAAGTCTAGTTGAACAATCCACGTAAACCCAGATTAAAGGTTTGCCCTAAGCCGGTACTTTCTCCCCAAATAAAATTAGTGTAGAGCAGCTCGAGGTTAAGCGCTCTAGTCAGTTGAAATTTTGCGCCACCACCTAGAGCAGTGAAATATTGGTTTAAGCTGTTTTCAATAGCAATGAGCTGGGAGTGTTGTGCCAAGACCAATACAGTGGTATTCGGACTAGGAAAATAGCTTACAAAAACCCCCGGAGTCAAACGAAAAGAATCATTGGCAAAACTGGCTTGGTCTTCTCCAAAGTTAAGTTCAGTATTGAGTTCAGTGTAGATTTGAACTACGCCATTAGGAGCGAGATAGTCATAGAAAAAACGATTTTGAAAGGTGTAGCCTTTTTGATCCAGATAAAGTCCGTCTTCCACTTCGTTTTGGAAGAGGGGGATACTAAAGGCTGTTTGTATGGCAAAGCGCTCGAATTGAGGAAATGGGACAAACTTTAAAGCAGGGGCAATGCTACTCAAACCGCTGCGTTTGTAGGGGCGGTTCCCAAAATAGAAAGGAGCCAAAATATTCTTCCCTTGGTTGGTGTTGGAACGGTATTCTAGCAATAGCCCCAAATTGAGTCGGTTGTTGTTGCTCACCCCGTTAAAGAGGTCTAAACTGGAGGTAAAGAAATTTTGTCGGGCAATAGTAAACCGGCTACCGCGGTCATTAATGGATTTGGTTTCGGTGTAGAGGTTATTGAACCATTTGATGTCCCATTGGCCTTTCGACAAAAGCTTAGAGGGGGTGTAGGTTTGAATGTTGCTGAGGACTTGTTCTTGTTCGTCTTGGGCATACAGTACCCCTATGAGACAGCAACAGTAGAACGTTAAAAGTAATTTCATGTCTAGGTTAGTTCGTTAAGATGGAGTACTTTAAAGGTATAAAAAAATCCCATGTATTCAAGGTTGTTCTTCTCCCTACTGCTCTTTGGCTTGTTTTTTTCCTGTTCCCCTTTAAAGCGATACAGTGAGGAAAACTATGCTTGGGCACTGCCAGAAATTGAACGTTTTAAAGTGTTAAACAAACAGGCTGCCCCCGAAAATGCCCTCTTGTTTTTGGGCAGTTCCAGCATTCGTCTTTGGTCCACTTTGGCAGAAGACATGGCGCCTTATCCGGTAATTCAACGGGGCTATGGTGGAGCGCATTTGCGGG
>WTJB01000161.1:3695-9418 GCA_011526335.1 Candidatus Arcticimaribacter sp. | reverse complement strand
CCAGCCTCACATTTTAATCTCCGGCTTGGGGTTCAAATGGGACAGCTAGTTCAGCGGGTTAGTCCCAAAAAAATAAGTACCACATTTGAAGGTCATCCTTGGAAAAGAATAGCCTTCGCCTATGCACGAAAAACAAACCCAAACATCCAATGTATTGGCTACCAGCACGCATTAATCTTTAGAAAGCAATATGCGATAAGAAGAAAATTAGCCGACCAATTTGAACCAGATTTTATTTTGTTTTCTGGTCCACACGCAAGAAAACAATTTATAGCATCCCATTATTTACCTAAAGAACGACTATTGCTTTTTGGATCGAATAGGACCAGCGGTGCTAAACGAGAAAACTTAGCGGTCAATGCGGAAAAGAAAGATACCTTCTTAATGCTATCAGAAGGGGACTTGATCGAATGTATTCCACTAGTTCAATTGGTCCTTAAACTGGCAAATAAATACAGCCACCTCAATTTTATCATTCGTTTTCATCCCATAACCAAAGTAGAGCAAGTACTTAAAATTTGCCCGGCATTAAATCAACCTCCATCCAATATCACACTATCCGAACAGTCGTTTGAAGCCGATCTTGAACGAGCTCATTTTGCTTTGTATCGCGGTTCGACCACCATCATTAAAGCAGTTCAATATGGCCTTATTCCCGTCTATTTTGAACGAAAAAATGAAATTTCCATTGACCCACTTTTCGAAATGCAGGCGAAGAAAGTCAATATCAATGAATCTGGCGCATTAGAAAAACTTCTTCATCTTAATGCGGATACCTTAAAGGAAAATCAACAGGAACTGATTCAGCACGTCGATCAATTCTTTAGTCCAATTGATTATACTGTGGTAGAACAATTAAAATCAACACCATGACCTTTTCCGTTGTTATCCCCACGAAAAACCGGCCAACCGAGTTGGCGACCGTCATCGATTCGCTCCTGGCGCAATCGCGCTTACCCGATCAGTTGATTATCATCGACCAAAGTAGCTCAGATAAAGTTATTCGCGAAAAAGTAACTCCGCTCGCTCAAGAAAAAGGAGTGGCTTTAGATTATATCCACGATGAAACCATCACTGGTTTAGTTCAGGCCAAAGCAGCTTCTATATCCTACAACCATTGCGATTATATCTCTTTTTTTGACGACGATATTGTCCATGAACCCGACTATCTCAATGCTGTAGAACAGGCTTGGATCAATTATCCTGATATGATAGGGGTGAATGGCGTCATACTAAATGCGCCTAAAGAGGGTTTTTTAAGACGCTTGTTATTTCGAATTACACACTTCGGACTATTTAAAGACAACCGTCAGCAGGTATTGCGAAAACTGAAAGAAACTACGCAAGTTCCACAAGCCGTTGACGCCCTAAGTGGCGGTTTATCTACCTGGAAAAAAGAAGTTTTTGAGCAACTCGGTTTTGACACAAAAAACAAGTTTCATGCCTATGAAGACAAGGAATTTTCCATTCGTGTCAATCGACTTTTTCCAAATAAAATGTTCATAGTTCCCCAAGCGAAACTCTACCATTACCATGCCGCAGGCAACAGGCAATCGCTATTGAGAAGAACCGAAAATGATGTGATTGAGGTTTGGATGCTGTTCAAAAAGAACGGGAATTGGGACTATCTGGGCTTGGACTTTTTCGTCCTGCTTTGCGGGTTACTCCTCAACACGCTGTTACGTTCAGCGCGTCACCATAGTCTTTCTTTTTTGTTGGCTTATCTTAGGGGCTGGAAAACAGGTCGAAATAAAGAAATCATTCGATAAATGCAGCATCGAATTGGAATTATCGGGTTAGGGTATGTAGGCTTGCCTTTGGCATTAGCTTTGGCTGAAAAGCACCCAGTCAAAGGCTTTGACACCAATGCGAAAAGGGTGAGCGATTTACAAGCGGGAATCGACATTACCCATGAATTTAGCACGGAAGAGCTTCGCTCAAGCGCTTTAAGTTACCATAGCCAATCAAGTGAACTGAGCGATTGCACCATCTACATCGTTACCGTTCCTACGCCTCTAAATGAGGAGAACCTCCCTGATTTTTCTTATCTAGAAAACGCCTCAATCACTCTTTCAAAGCTATTGCATAAGGGCGATATAGTCGTTTATGAATCTACGGTTTATCCTGGGGCCACTGAAGAGATTTGTGTCCCTCTACTCGAAAAATCTTCCTTGACGTTTAATCAAGATTTTTTTGTGGGTTACAGCCCAGAGCGAATCAATGTAGGCGACAAGACCAATACGTTTACAAGCATTCCTAAAATTGTATCGGCTTCAAACAAAGCTACCCTTGAAGTGCTAACGCAACTCTACCAATCGGTCATTACTGCCGAGGTTTACAAAGCGCCTTCTATTCGTGTGGCAGAAGCAGCCAAAGTGATCGAAAACACCCAGCGCGACGTCAATATTGCCTTTGTCAATGAATTGGCGATGATGTTTAACGCTATGGGTTTAGATACCCAGGAAGTCTTAAAAGCAGCTTCCACCAAATGGAATTTTCTCAACTTTAGTCCGGGATTGGTTGGAGGGCATTGCATCGGGATTGACCCCTACTACTTGGCCCATAAATCCAAAGCTTTGGGCTACAGTCCTGAACTGTTACTTTCGGCTCGTAAAATCAATGAAGAAGTTCCTCACTTCCTTGCCCAAGACATCGCTAAAAAAATCAAAGCCCACCAAATTGAAGAAAAAGGTGCTAAAGTCCTACTCTTGGGCGCTACCTTTAAAGAAAACACACCCGACCTTCGCAATTCCAAAGCAGTAACACTAGCTCAAGCATTAAACGAAAAAGGGTTGGAGGTATTGATTTACGATCCATATATCGAAAGCGCAAAACTAGAAGACATGGAAGTGCTCACTGCACCCCCGCAAAAGCAACTTTTCGATGTGGTTATTTTAGCCGTGCCTCATCAAGCGTTTAAATCACTTGATCCGCTGGAGTATTTAACACCCAAAGGCTTTGGTTATGATATAAAAGCCTTTTTCGAGCTGCATCCACGTATTTACCGTTTATAAAACAGGGAGTTTTTCTGCATAGAAATTTTTCCAAGCATTTAGAAGCACTTGCCCACTAAAATTCTCCTTCACATATACACGTCCATTTTTCCCCATGGCTCGCATTTTCTCGGGATGTTGTAAGGCCCAATAAAGTTGCTCTTTTAAGTCAGCAACTTCTCCCACCCGGTGGCGCAGTCCAGTCTCTCCCTTTACAATAGTGTCTTGCAATCCATAGGCATCGCTACAAATAATTGGTTTTTCTAGGGCTGAAGCCTCAATGACGGAAAGACCAAAACCTTCTCGGTAACTCGGCAAACAAAACGTATCGCAGGCTTGGAGTAATTCTTCAGGTTTTTTTTCGAAAGGAATAAAGTGAATTTTATTGGAAACCGACTGAAAGCGCGCTTGAATCTCTTCCTCGTCATGACCGATCAAGAAAAGAGAAGAAGTGTGTTCTGTTTGGTTCAACTCAGAAAAAGCGTGAATTAAGTCGATTACTCCTTTGTCTTTATTGAGTCGCCCTAAGAACATAAAAGCCCACTCATTTTCACTTAAACCAAGTGCTTTGCGTCGTTTTGCTCGAAGGCTACTATTGGGTGAAAATCGCGCTAGAGACACGCCACAAATAGAGCCTTTCCCCAGGACTTCTGCTTTGCTATCTACAACACCTTCATCGACTAAAAACTGCCGTTGTGATTTTCCATCGACCAATACCTGGGTAGCACAGCGCGCAATGAGGCGATCAATGGCTTTAAGTAAAAAACGAAACACCCCTTTTTTATTGGCCCAAACTTGCCCGGTAAAGGTATGCGTGCGTAAAGGGGTACGAGCAAAATATCCGCCCAACATGGCCATTAAACCAGCCTTAGGCGAAACGCTGTGCAGGGCATCAAAATCACCATGGCGAAAAAAACGAATAACTTGGATTAGACACCTTAAATCGTGTAATGGCCGAATCCCGCGTTCAATGGGAAAAACGTGTACCGCTTTTATGGGCAACTCCTCCAATAATTCTTGCGGATGGGTCGTATTTGCAACCAGGTGCAATTCATAGCTTGCTGCTAGAACTTCCATGGGACCTTTTAAAAAGGCCAAGGCTGTTGCAGGACTCGATACGACAAAACACAGCTTTTTCATGTGTGGTAAGTTACATACTCTTGAAGAAAAGGACGATAGTCAGCAGTAAATTCGAAATCCAAGTCCTTTTTTATCTTTTCATTTGAAATTGTACTTGTGGACGAAAAAAAAGCAATCCCTTCAGGACTAATCCGCAACACACCCAAGGCACGACCTAAGCGAAGCCCCAACTGAAACAGCTTGACAGCTAATGGAAAATACAGTCTAGACTCGTTAGTGACCTTTAAATGCGTTAAAAGTGTTTTTAGTGGAACATCATTTGAAAAGTTATAGCGTTGCCCATCCAGTGTATCTTTTGTTCCTATAAGCTTCAAAGCGCGAATCAAATCTTCTGCCAGCACTACCTTGGCATAAGTTTTTACCCCTACTTTAAGATCAATACCAAAACGAATCAAGCGCAATAATTGGGTGAGAAGTGAGGATTTCATTTGATGCCCCAAGACAATGGAAGGCCTTAGAACGACAACTTTTAGTCCCTTCATTTCTTCCTTCTCAATAAGTTCTTCAGCGGCGAGTTTGGTTTTTTCGTAGATGTTGAAGGGTGTTTTTGTGCTTTCTTCTGTAATTGTTTCGTTCTTAAAATCGAAAATACCCATACTCGAAAGATGAATCAATCGGGTTTTTGAATAGTCCATAGCCTCAAGTAAAGCGCTGGTCCCCTCAACATTAACAGCTTGCATATTAGCTTCATTGGACAATTCCCCTGCCAAATGATACAGCACGTCTAAAGAAGCAGTAAAGGCGTTTAAAACGGCAGTGTCGGGCTGCGCTAAATCGGTGGAATACACAGTGACATTAGCGTGTTCGTCAATTTTTTCAGGGGAACGAGTCAATATGGCAACACTATGCCCCGCTTCTATAAAATGCTGTAATAATTGCATCCCAATAAAGCCCGTGGCGCCAGTAATCCCAATGCGAAGTTGTTTCACGCTTTTAGTTTCTGTATAAATATAAAAAAGCCCAGAGCCTTTTGCCCATATTATTTTCTAAATTTGAACAATTCAAACCTAGAGAAAACAAACCACAGTTGATTTATCCTAGCCTTAAACACTTTTTCGATCGACTTTTTGCATTGGTAGCTTTTCTACTTTTGCTCCCTATTTTTCTTTTGGTGGGCTTTCTTTTGTT
The DNA here is from genome assembly GCA_011526335.1 of Candidatus Arcticimaribacter sp. GTDB lineage: Bacteria > Bacteroidota > Bacteroidia > Flavobacteriales > Flavobacteriaceae > Arcticimaribacter. The sequence continues at coordinate 4,157 of WTJB01000161.1, read as the reverse complement.
TTTGGACTTAAAAAAATGGCCTTTTTTTGTTCAAAAACGCCCGGGCTACAAGCAAAAGATATTTCACATCTTTAAATTTAAAACCATGCGCGATACCACCGATGCGCAGGGAAATCTATTGCCCGATTTTGAACGTATTACTTCTTTGGGGAAATGGGTACGTAAACTCTCACTGGACGAACTACCTCAGTTAATCAATGTATTGTTGGGACAAATGAGTTTTGTGGGGCCGCGTCCACTCTTGCCCGAATACCTCCCTTTATATTCTCCAGCGCAAAACCGCCGGCATGACGTAAAACCGGGAATTACTGGCTGGGCACAAGTCAACGGCCGAAATGCGATTTCTTGGGAAGAAAAATTCAAGCTCGATGTGCATTATGTCGATCATCAAAGTTTTTTTTTCGACCTAAAAATTCTATTCTTAACCCTAGGAAAAGTATTTTTACCACAAGACATTAACGC
>WTJB01000161.1:0-3595 GCA_011526335.1 Candidatus Arcticimaribacter sp. | reverse complement strand
TAAAAATTCTATTCTTAACCCTAGGAAAAGTATTTTTACCACAAGACATTAACGCTGGGGAACAACTCACTATGGAAGCATTCAATGGAAAAAACTAAGTATGTATTTATCGGTGCTGGTGGCCATGCCCGTGTTTTGGCTAGTGTGATTGAATCCAACCGTGCTGAGCTAGTGGCTGTCTTTGACCCTAATCCCGAGAAAATAGCCCTAGATGAGGTAAAAAACGAGGGAGCCTATCAGCAAGATAAACACCCCAATGCCCAACTCCTTATTGCGATTGGCGACAATGCCATTCGTGAACGAATAAGTCAAGAAATTAAGCATAAGGTAGGACAAGCTATCCATGCAACAGCTGTAGTTGACCGTCTGGTGAATTTAGCAGAAGGCGTTCAAATAATTCAAGGCGCCGTTGTGAATCGCGGTTCTTCCATTGGGAAACATACCATAGTAAACACCAATGCTACGGTCGATCACGATTGTCAACTAGGGGATTTTGTACATATCGCACCAGGAGCCACCCTCTGTGGTGGTGTTAAAGTGGGCAAAGGAACTTTAATCGGCGCCAATGCCACAGTATTACCTAATTGTATAATAGGAGAAAACGTAAGCGTTGGAGCAGGAGCGGTAGTTACTGCCGATTTACCTGACAATGTTGTTGTAGCCGGAGTCCCTGCTAAAATCATCAAGCATGGATAAGCCAAAAATATACTTGTCTTCCCCCCATATGGGGCAAGAAGAATTGGAAAATGTAAAAGATGCTTTTGCAACCAATTGGATTTCTCCTGCTGGGCCTTACATCCAACAGTTTGAAACCGATTTAGCAGAATATTGTGGAACAGCTGGTGCTGCCGTAGTTCAATCGGGAACAGCAGCCATTCACCTCGCCTTGCGTTTGCTGGACATTCAACCCAACGATAAAGTAATTTGTCAGTCACTGACCTTTATCGGTTCCTCCAACCCCATACTCTACGAAAAAGCACAACCCATTTTTGTCGACTCTGAGGAAGCAACCTGGAACCTTTGTCCGTTGGCCCTTGAAGAAGCAATAAAAGCCTGTAAAAAAGAAGGAGTTTTACCGAAAGCCATCATTGTCGTGCATCTCTATGGAATGCCGGCCAAAATGAAAGAAATCATGGCTATTGCTCAACGTTACAGTATTCCTGTTATTGAAGATGCTGCCGAAGCCTTAGGTTCGTTTATCGATGGCCAAGCCTGCGGTTCTTTTGGGGATTTTGGCGTGTTGAGTTTTAACGGAAATAAAATCATCACCACCTCGGGGGGAGGAGCCTTGCTCTCCAACAATACAAAAGCTCTGGAAAAAGCTCGTTTCTTAGCTACCCAAGCCAAAGATCAGGCACCTCACTACCAACACAGCGAAATGGGGTACAATTACCGTATGTCCAATATTGCAGCAGCCATTGGTGTTGGTCAATTAAAAGTATTGAATGAGCGGGTCGCTGCGCGAAGAGCCAACCACGAATTTTACAAGGATTTATTAGGCGCAGTTCCTGGCATAAACTTTTTACCTGAACCAAAAGGATACAGCAGTAACCGTTGGTTGAGCTGTGTTTTAATCGATGCGCAAAAAACTGGGTGTACTGCGGAAGAAGTCCGTCTTCATTTAGAGCAAGATAATATCGAAAGCCGCCCGTTGTGGAAACCCATGCACCTACAACCGCTGTTTGAATCTGCACCCTACTATGGGCAGCGAGTAGCAGCAACTTTGTTTGACAACGGTCTTTGCTTACCCTCGGGGAGCAATTTAACGGATCGAGAAAAAGAACGAATAGCAAGTCAATTGAAAACAGTATTTTCGTCTTAATGTTTGAACGGATATTTAGATACCATTATTCCAATAAATTCGCCTATGCGCTAGATGCCTTGTGCATTTGGATTGCTTTAGAAGCGCTACAATTTTTAAACGGAGCTGCACTTGTTATCCGCACTCCATTAGACAAGCCCGTATTTATCGCCCTAGCGCTTTTATGCATTACCTTTTTTAGAGGCTATAAAATGGTCTTGCGCTTTACAACCTTTATCGATATCGGGAAAATTACCTCTGGTTTAATTCTAACCATTTTCCTTTACGCCTTCTACATTCAAGCAAATACACGAGGACATTACAACTACCTCTTACTGCTGTTTTATTTTAGTTTATCGCTTTTGTCGCTCTACCGTTTGGTCATCAAGCTCTTGTATGCCCGCGTTACCAAAGAAGAGAAATTACTCAATACCCTCCTTTTTGGCGCTGGCCCAAATGGGCTTCGCACAAAACGTGCTTTAGACGATAGTAATGCGGTTAATGTTTTAGCATTTATTGACGAAGACCCGGGAACACTTGGGCGCAGTATTGAAGGACTCACCGTCATGCGATTGGATGAAAAACTCGAAAAGTTCATTGAAAATAAAAATGTCCAGCAGGTCATCATTACCCCCGAGAAAGTCAGTCAGAAAAAGAAAAATGAACTCTTTCAATTTTTTAAAAACAAAGGAGTAAAAATCTTTACTGTTCCTCCCATTGATCAATTGGCGAGTAACCAAGGGATTGTAAACAACCTCCAGCCCATTAAAATTGAAGATTTACTCAAACGCGATCAAATCAAAATTGATCTGGAGAAAAACCAATCGCAATACCAAGGGAAATCGATTCTCGTTACAGGTGCCGCTGGTTCTATTGGCAGCGAGATAGTACGTCAACTATTGCGCTACAAGCCTGCGCGCATTATTCTTTTCGATCAAGCAGAAACCCCCCTTTTCGATCTTAAAAATGAATTGAGCAGAAAGAACGCTGAGGTTGAGCTTCATTACTACCTCCAAAGCATAGCCAGTAGAACAGCCATTGAACAGTGCTTTCAAGATTTCACCATTGATGTTGTTTTTCATGCAGCGGCCTACAAACATGTGTTTATGACAGAAGCCTTGCCCAAGGCTGCGATAATCAACAATATCTTAGGAACAAAAAATGTGGTGGACGTAGCCTTAGAAAATAAGGTCGCTCATTTGGTTATGGTCTCTACCGACAAGGCAGTCAACCCTTCCAATGTAATGGGTGCATCTAAACGCATAGCCGAAATCTATGTCGCCGGGAGAGCTGAAAACACCACGACTCAAATTATCACTACCCGTTTTGGGAATGTCCTTGGTTCCAACGGTTCTGTGGTACCCATTTTTAAAGAACAAATTGCTAAAGGTGGGCCCGTAACTGTAACGCATCCTGAAATTACCCGTTATTTTATGACCATTACGGAAGCTTGTCAATTGGTTTTGGAAGCGGGTGCTACAGGGGCAGGAGGAGAAATTTATGTCTTCGACATGGGAGAGCCGGTTAAAATCGCCGATTTGGCTACCAGTATGATCCGTCTCTCTGGTTTGGTAGAAGGGCAAGACATAGATTTGGTATTCAGTGGGTTGCGTCCAGGTGAAAAATTATACGAAGAACTTTTGACCGATAAAGAAAACCTTAAACCTTCTCATAACGAATTGATATTTATTGCGGAAAAAGAAACCTTCTCTACTCAGCAACAAAAAGATATTCTGACTTTAATTTCCATGGCAGAAAAAGGAGAAGACTCTATGGCTTTGGTTAAAAAAATGA
>WTJB01000195.1 GCA_011526335.1 Candidatus Arcticimaribacter sp. | reverse complement strand
AAAAATTGTTTACTCATTGATTATCAGTAAATGAGGTAATTTTTTTTTGAATCCTTTCGCATTTTACCATTAAAAGTGATTTCCGATCCAATTTTTTTATTTTAGTACAACTAAATTAAAAAGATGGAAACACTGAATAAAAACGCATTTGCCATTAGTCTAATCGCCGTAATATTTGGCTTATTGGGCTTTGTTATCGGAAGACAATCAAAGCCTCGACCACACGGCTGTCCCGCGATGAAGACACGTTGTCCTATGAATCCCGAAAGTCAGAAAATGCACCTCTTTATGATGGAAGACCACCATAAAGGCATGGAATGGGTAGAAGAAATTGACCTAAAAAAAGAAACGGGAGAAGAGGGAGAGAAGCAAATAAAAATCAAAGTCAAAGCAAAAGAGGACTAGCTTCGCTGGATTTTTTATTGTCGTCTAGCTGATTTCTTTTACTTTTAAAACATGAAAAAGAAATTACAGCTGCCTTTCCTATTGCTGTTATGGGGATGTGCAGCAGAGGCAGAAAGTCCTGTGCCACAGACTTCTGTCCCAATCACTACGACCAATGAAAGTGCAACTGGGAATACCAATACAGCAGCACCACTTCGTTTTTTACTAAACGTCAGAGCTGAAGATAATGACGACTACCTGATTGATGGTACTGATCGTTTTGGGGCGGTGCAAGGAAACGATCCTTTAATTACGGTACGTATACAAGACACCTTGGTCTTTAATGTGGATGTAGAAGATCATCCATTTTACTTAAAATCCGCTGCAGGGGAAGGCACCGAAAATGCCCTCCCTGATATCGATAATAATGGTACCTCAACCGGAAATATTCAATGGATTCCGAATGAAGCTAGAGAATTTTATTTTCAATGTGCCCACCATTGGAATATGGGAGGAAAAATTGTCGTAAATCCGAATTAAGCTTCTTTGTGCGCTCCGTCACAAAAAGGCATATTCTTTGACAAGCCGCAACCACACAAAGAAAATCTTGACCCGTGCTGTAGTGGATTCCCGTCTTCATCCCTCAGTTCTACTTCCCCGTTAACTACAATCGGCCCTGCAGTCTTTCTAAAAATAATTGGTTTCCCCATTGGTTTTTTATGAATTTAAATGTTGAATGATGGTGTCTAAAATATCGACCCCCATCGGATTTAGTTCTCCTCAAGACAATGCTTGTTCGGATGCTCAAAAATAAAAAAAGCCCTCCAAAAAATGGAAAGCTCTTCACTGGTTTTCTACAAACCTCTTGTGCAAAAGCACAAGCAACACAACATTTTTAACTCTTGTATGAGTGATATTTTATACAAAGATAGCCTAAAATATCCAATTTAAGCTTTTGCATGCCGAATTATCTCTTGAACGATCTTTTGATGGTGCTGTACGTGATAAATGGTAAAATAAAGCATCTCTCTCAGGGTCAATTTTCCAATCAAAGGGTGGGGCAAAACGTAACACTCTAAGTCTTTATCGCGCATATTTCTCACCTGCTTTAGCAACTTCTTTAAGGCTTTGTCATAATCCGAAAACAAGTCTTCGCGATGATGATATTCTTCTGGCACAGGATGAAAAGACTTTGGAGCTGCCGCGGGCATCCCGGCCAAAGCATTTTGATATTTTTCTACCAGCCCTTTATACGATCGGGAAGAACGATTGGCTAGACCAAATTTCCATTGAATGACAAAACGGGGGAGGCTCAAAGCAAGCACCAATGGTTTTACAGACAAATGGATGTGTCGTAGTTGTTGTCCTGGGGTCCACTTATTTTCCCAGGAATAGGTGTATTGATCGGTATTTAGATTTTTTATTTCCGCCTTAAAAGCTAGGTGATGGTGTTCTAATTGATCCAATAAAGTTGCTTTGGACCAAGGATTTTCATTGTCATTCATAAGCTAAAGTTATAATTTTAGCAGAACATGCAGGCTTTTTAACCCCCTTAATTTCAATGATTACATCCCAAATTATTTTTAATCCATTAAATTTTTGGGGGATTATTTTATCTACCGTTATGCAACCGCGAACATAAGAATCCACGGCAACTGCATGCGGAAAACGCACGTGTTCCAGACCAAAATTATAGCCCATTTTTAAAGATTTCACTTGAATGGCGTCGGTGAGAAATTTTGGGATCAATGCCAAAGACAAAAATCCATGTGCTATGGTTTTTTTCAAAGGGCTTTCTTCTTTTGCACGCTCGGCATCGACATGAATCCACTGAAAATCATGGGTAGCTTTTGCAAAATGATTGATCATTTCTTGGGTTACTTTTAACCAGGCTGTAGGGCTAAGCGACTCCCCTTCAATACACTGAAAGGCTTTAAAATCAAGGAATTCCATAGGGCATAAAATTTAATTCAATATACGGAAACTCTTGGGTAAAAAGCCCATCCGGTTTCAAAAAACCTATGGCCTTGTATTTTGGAATGCATTTTAGGTATTTTCCTCTAAAACAAGGTTTTCTATACCTCATATTTTGAGAATATAAAGCAGCAAGATTAATGCCAATTTAAGTCAGAAAATTAT
>WTJB01000304.1 GCA_011526335.1 Candidatus Arcticimaribacter sp. | reverse complement strand
GGATAATCTCATGCGTTTATTCGGATCTGACCGTGTGGCCAAAGTGATGGACCGTATGGGCTTGGAAGAAGGGGAAGTGATCCAGCATTCTATGATGACCAAATCCATTGAAAGGGCACAGAAGAAAGTAGAAGAAAACAATTTTGGAGTACGTAAACGTTTGTTGGAATACGATGACGTGATGAATGCCCAACGCGAGGTAATCTACAAAAGAAGACGTCATGCACTTCAAGGCGATCGTCTAAAAGTAGATATTGCCAACATGCTCTTCGAAACTTGCGAAGAAATTGTATTGGAGAATAAAGCGAGTAATGATTTTAAAAACTTTGAATTCCAAATCATTAGTACTTTCTCTACCTCAGCACCCGTGCTTCAAGAAGAGTTTGAAAAAATGTCGGAAGGAGAGCTTATCAACAAGCTTTTTCAAACAACCTTTGACTACTACAAGCAGAAAACAGAAATTAACGCCACCCTTACCTACCCGGTGGTAAAAGACGTTTTTGAACGCCCCGGAAACAAATACGAAAAAATCGTCGTTCCTTTTACAGATGGTGTAAAAACATTGAATGTGGTTACCCATTTAGAAAGTGCTTACAATACCAAAGGAAAAAGTTTGGTCGAAGACTTTGAACGCAACATCACCTTAGCTTTGGTCGATGAGACTTGGAAAAACCATCTCCGCAAGATGGATGAGCTAAAACAATCGGTTCAGTTGGCCGTACACGAACAAAAAGATCCCTTATTGATTTATAAGTTTGAAGCATTTGAGCTGTTTAAAGCTATGGTTACTCAGCTCAACAGAGAGGTGATTTCTTTCTTGCTTAAAGGATCTATACCGGCACAAAACTCTCCCATACAAGAAGCCAAAAAACCTCAACGCAGAGACAAATTAAAGACGTCTAAAGACGAAGTTTTAAATACCGAAGAAATGGCTGCACAAAACAGAGCAGCGGGGGCTAATGCTGGAAATCAACGTCCAAGTGTTGTGGAAACCATCACACGCGAACTCCCTAAAATTGGCCGAAACGACAAGGTAATCATCAAGCATGTTACTTCTGGAGAAAGCAAAACGGTAAAATTCAAACAGGCAGAACCCCTGATCAAAGCGGGACAATGGGTTTTGGTAGGAAAAGCATAAAATTCCGTAAATTGTCAAAGAAAGACAATGTCGTATGGAAACTTATGCTCAAATACTATTAATTGCCATTCCAAGTTTTTTGGTTTTGGTTCTCATAGAACTGGCTTACGGACACCTCAAAGGAGTACAAACCTATAGCTTTATGGACACCCTCTCAAGCTTGAGTTCGGGAATTACCAACATCCTCAAAGATTCTTTAGGTATCATTTTAATCATCGTATCCTATCCCTTTGTATTGGACCGCTTGGCCTTATATACAATGGAAGAAAGTTGGGTGTTGTATTTGACTGCCTTTCTCTGTATTGACTTCGCTGCTTATTGGGGGCATCGTTTAAATCATTCCATCAATGTATTTTGGAACCAACATATTGTACATCACAGCAGTGAAGAATTCAACCTAGCCTGTGCTTTACGCCAAAGCATTTCAGGCTTGATCGGGTACAATGCATTATTCCTCATTCCTGCTGCCCTGCTCGGGGTGCCTGCCAAAGTCATTACGGTATTGGCCCCTTTACATTTATTTGGACAATTTTGGTATCATACCCGCCATGTAGGGAAATTGGGATGGTTGGAATACATACTTGTCACGCCTTCACAACACCGGGTACACCACGCCATCAATGCGCCCTATATCGATAAAAATTTATCGGCTATATTTTGTATTTGGGATCGTGTTTTTGGCACCTTTCAAGAAGAACTAGACGACGAACCCTGTGTGTTTGGCACCCTAAAACCCGTTCAAAGCTGGAATCCCATTTGGATCAATTTCCAACATCTATGGGGACTATCACAGGACGCTTGGTACACCAAAAAATGGAAGGATAAATTAAAAATTTGGTTTATGCCGACCGGATGGCGGCCAGAGGATGTACAACAACGCTTCCCAAAAAAAATCATCGAACAAGTAGACTTACAGGTAAAATACGCATTCGATTACAGCAAGGGTCAAAAGGCTTTTGCCGTCTTTCACTTTATCCTGATCAATGTTGTCTTAGTCTATTTTCTAAGTCAATTTGGTGAGTTTACTACAGGGGAACGCAGCTATCTCGCTACAGTACTCTTCCTCAGTATTTTTGGGTTTACTTCTGTGATGGATGGGTTTAAATGGGCTTCCTTTTTTGAATATGGACGTTCGTCTGTGGGGGTTATGAGTCTAGTGTTTTTAGGAATGAATTCCTTTATGGCAAACCACCCCACCGTACAAGGCATCCTGCTGTTTTATTTCTTGACCTCGGGGCTAAGCATCTATTTATTAAAAAATTCTATTCCACAACGTGAAGGAGTAATATCCATTTAATGTCCTCAAAAACAATTGACTACCTCATTCTTGGCCCCTTACCCCCTTACCGTGGTGGCATTGCAGAAACGCAGTGGGAGTTCGCAAAGGCTTTACACGAAAAAGGATATGTCGTAGAATGTTGGAATTTTAGTCATTTGTATCCTAACTTTTTATTTCCAGGGAAAACACAATTTACTTCAACCGCGTTCAGCTCCCCTTTTGTATCCCATAGAAAAGCGCATGCCTACAACCCATTTCTATGGTGGCGTTTAGCGAATGAAATTCGAAAGAAAAAACCCAAACGAATTGTGTTTCGTTATTGGACCCCATTTTTGGCTCCTTTCTATGGTACATTAGCACGTCTTTTACCAAAAAGTTTACCAAAAATAGCCTTGATAGACAATTGGGAACCGCATGAAAAAAAATGGATAGACGGGCTATTCAATGCCTACATGAAGAAAAAAATGACCCACTTTAGTACCCTCTCAGAAAATGTTGCGAATGAAATTTTGATGGATAACAATCAAAAAAAATGGTGGGGGTTTCATCCGCTTCCCAGCCACGCCCCTAAAGGAACATCTCAATCAGTTGCTAGAAAAACATTGAAAATAGACCCGCAAAAGCCATTGTTATTGTTTTTTGGATTGATCCGTCCTTACAAGGGCTTGGATCTGTTGATTAAAGCCTTTTCAAAAATGCCCCAACCTGCGAGTTTATCTATTGTTGGGGAATTCTATACAGATAAAGCACCTTATCTAAAATTAATTGAAGAAAACAAGTTAGAAGAGCACATTCACTTGGTCGACAGATATGTCTCAGCTGAAGAGATCGCCCTTTACTTTAGCGCTGCAGACATGGTGATTTTACCCTATAAAAGTGCTACACAAAGTGGGGTGCTTGCCCAAGCATACCAATACGAAACCCCCCTTTTGGTTACCCAACAGCCTGGGCTTGCAAAAGTAGTCCAAGAGGACAAGACGGGGGAAGTTTCTGCAGCAACAGCCGAAGCCATTGCAGAAACCGCTCAATTCATGCTTGCTGAGGCAGCACAAAACCGCTACAGAGCGCAGTTTAAAAAAGTGAAAAACAACTATAAGTGGGGTAGCTTTGTGGAGCAATGGACCGCTTTTGTGGAAAGTAAATAGTTATGGAATTGAAATTAATCTGTACCGATATAGACGGGACTTTGTTGAATAAAGACCGCCGCTTATCTCAAGCAACCTTGGCTACCTTTCAACGCTTGAGCCCTAGATACCCCATTGTTTTAATTTCTTCTCGGATGCCTGTTTCGATGAAACAACTACAAGAAGAATTACATATAGTCAACTATCCTTTAATTGCCTATAATGGAAGTCTCATTTTGGATCAAGACATGGTTTTGTATGATGAAGGATTATCGAATGATTTCCAACAGACCTTGGTAAATTATACAGCCAATACTTCCATTCATTTAAGTTTTTATCATAAAGACGAATGGTATGTTCCCGCCGACGATTATTGGGCCAAACGTGAAGCTCACAATACCCGAGTAGAACCTGTGGTACAGTCCCTTGAGACGACCTTAGCAAAGTGGAAAGATGAACAGAAAGTGGCCCATAAAATCATGTGTATGGGAGAAGAGGAAGAGATCGAGAAACTTTACCAGCAGCTGCAAAATAGGCATGCAGAGGAGGTCAATGCCTACCGTTCCAAAGCCACCTATATAGAGATCAGTATAAAGTCACAAGACAAGGCTACGGCCATGGAAAAACTACTTCAAATCAAATACCCGCAATGGGGTATGTACAATGTTATTGCTTTTGGAGATAACTACAACGATGCTACACTGTTAAAAAAAGTGGGAAGAGGGGTAGCGGTTGCCAATGCAAAAACGGAGGTTCTCCCCCTAGCCGATGCCACTACACGATCCAATATAGAAGATGGGGTAGCGTTATATTTAGACAAAGTATTCCCCTAGACCCATAGGAATATTTGACCAATCCCCATTTTTTTTATAGCTTGAAGAAAAAAACAATGCGGTTTCTTTTTCTTTTATGCGCTCTTTATGCAGGTACTGTAGGGGCTCAATCTACAGCTATTTACGTTTCAGCACACCAAGACGATTGGCAATTGTTCATGAACCCAAATGCCTATTACAGCATTCAAAACCCTGACACCAAAACCATTATACTACATACTACGGCAGGAGATGCAGGGGTGGGGATGGGAAAGCAAGACTATGCGCTTAGCCGTGAAAAAGGAAGTGTTGCTGCTGCCCAATTCCTTGCCCAAATCGACACCGCCAGGGACAGTTTATTGGACAAAATGACCCAAAAAAAGTTAGTGATAAATGGCAAAAGCATTTTGCGCTACAGCATAGGAAATACCCATATTTATTGTCTTCGATTACCCGACGGCAATGGAACAGGTGTAGGATATCCCCTCCATGCCAACAAGAGTTTAGAAAAGTTTTACCAAAAAAAGGTCAGCCGTATCCATAGCATTGACAGTACTGCTTTTTATACCGATATAGCCGATTTAAAAAAAACCTTGAAAGATTTGATCGGCCTAGAACACCAGGGTGGAAATTTAGACGTTCATTTAGCCGACACTAACCCTGAAACCCACCCCGGAGATCATTCCGATCATCAAACCTCCTCTAAAATCGTGCAAGACGTCGTTAACGAGATTGGAAATGCAACCTTCTATCTGTACCAAAATTACAGCACAGGAGAATTTCCTGATAATATTAATGAAACGGAAGAAATGCTTTGTGCAGCTACCTGGGGAGTCACCACGGCTTGTTTGGCTAAAAATGGACACTACGCCACTTGGGACAGCGTTCACAATGCTTGGATTGGGAAGCAATATTTTAGTACCAAAAAGATTCCTTAATATGCTAGAGATGAAAACCCATTGCGAAAGCTGTTCTAGCGCATTGCCTGCGGCAAGTGATCTTGCTTATATATGTTCCTATGAGTGTACCTATTGCCATGAATGTGCAAAAACAGTACACCAAAACAGCTGCCCCAATTGTGGCGGAGAATTTCAAAAACGACCGAAAAGAAATACAACGCAAATAAATTAACCCCTAAAAGTCAACCTATGTTACTCCACCCGTATTTTGTATTCAATGGCGAAGCCCGTGCGGCCATTCAATTTTATGCGCAAGCCTTAGACCTTTCGCACAGTGAAATTAAAACCTATGGTGAAAGCCCCGTTCCTCACGATCCAAAACACAAAGACTGGGTCATGCATTGTGAATTGATCAAAGATGGAAAAACCTTTGCAATGCTGGCGGATAGTCCAGATATCAAGAAAACTGAAAACGCCAACGTACAATTGAGCATCAATTATAAAGACCTACAGGCGATGGAAATTGCTTTTGCTAAATTGAGCGAAAAAGGAACCATCACCCTGCCTTTAGCCAAACAATTTTGGAACGCCACCTTTGGCACCTTTACCGATCAGTTTGGAATTCACTGGATGATGAACTGTGATCATACCACTCCCTAATGGCGTACGACACCTATACAGCCGAACGTATAGCCCACTATTTCAAGGCGCAAAATATTTCTTTTGAAGCCCGAAACATGATGGGAGGCCGGGTGTTTATGGTCGACAATAAAATGTGCTGCGGGATTCATTATGATAAAAAAAAACAGACCGATCTGCTAATGGCACGCATTGGTGAAGCAGCAGCAGAAAAGTATGCTTCCAAACCCGGATGCCTGCCTATGGATTTTACAGGGCGCCCCATGAAAGGCTATGTTTTCATCTCCTCAGAGGCTTATGATTTAGAGGAAGATTTAGTATTTTGGCTGGATCTTTGCTTAAGCTTTAATCCAATAGCCAAAGCAAGTAAAAAAAAGAAATGAAATGAAAGCACTAATTACCCTCATCAGTTTATTCAGTTTACAAACCTGTATCTCTAGTCCTACCCCCATTAATCGGGATCAAGCCGTATGGACCCCGCCAAAAATAGAACAAGAAAACCTGAAGAAGGCCTATTTTGCCGCGGGCTGTTTTTGGTGTGTAGAAGCCATTTTTGAAAGTGTTAGAGGCGTAAAAGAGGTGTATTCGGGCTATGCAGGCGGTGCGACAAAAAACCCAAATTACAATCAGATTGGTACGGGACGAACAGGCCATGCAGAAGCAGTAGAAATACTTTATGATCCTACAGAAGTGGGCTTTGGTACTTTACTCCAAGTATTTTTTGGATCACATGATCCTACCACCCCCAACCGTCAAGGGCCCGATCGCGGGTCACAATACCGATCCATCGCGTTTTACAGCGATGCTACAGAAAGAGAAATCATTCAAAATTATATTCAGCTTCTTCAGGAAAAAGAGATTTTTTCAAAGGAAATTGTGACGGAAGTGAAAGCGATAGACACCTTTTATTATGCCGAAGAATACCATCAGGACTACGAAAAAAGAAATCCCGACAATCCCTATGTCCAAGCCGTATCTATTCCGCGTTTGATAAGGTTTCAAAAAACTTATCCAGAACTTTTAAAGGCCAAGCACTAGGGTGGAAATCTATACCATAGAAAACGACTATTTATCTGCAGAAATTATGGCCTACGGAGCCGTAATAAAAGCCTTAAAATTTAAAAAGGGGGATGTTCCCTTGGTTGTTTCTTTTCCCTCCACAAAAGATTATCTAGAAGATCCGATGTATGTTGGGGCATGCGTGGGTCGGTATGCGGGAAGAATTCGCCACTACAGTCTCGATGGCGAAAGGGTGACCCTATCTTCCGACGCTTTTGAATTGCATGGAGGAACCCAAGGATGGAGCAAAAAAAAATGGAGTCTTGTAAAACATCAGAAAGATCGCGTAGAATTATCCCTAGACTGTCCACAACATAAGAAGGGTCATCCGGGCCATGTGCGTGTGAATCTTGTCTATAAACTTGTGGATACCACTTTGGATATAGACTACACTGCCGTTAGCGATAAAGTCACCCCAATCAATCCAACACAACACAGCTATTTCTGTTTTAATGGCCTTCCTATAGAAGATCATCAACTTAAAATCAATGCGAAAAACCGTTTAGTATTACAGGATGATTTACTCCCAACAGGGGAAATTGTTGCAACCAAAGGAGACCATTTTGGAACCACAGCTGCACCTATACAACAAGCCGCTTATGATGATGTATTCATTGTAGATGATCCGCATAAGCCTGTCGCACAACTTTCTTCCCCAGACGGAAAATTTACCCTAGAAGTGTTTACGGACCAAAAAGCCGTAGTTGTTTTTGTTTCTAGGGATCTGAATGGAATATGTTTTGAAACCCAAGGCTATCCCGATGCGCCGAATTTCCCCCACTTCCCTTCTACCCTAGTAGTACCCAATGAGCAATATCATCAAAAGACCGTTTATCGTTTTTTGACCAAAGACATTAAAGCTGAAAAATAGCGGTATGCCCTTTCTTTTTTGCTAAAGAATATAGCACAGAAAAATACAAAGAGGTCCAAAGTATCCCAAACAAACTTCCACACAGTATATCAAGTGGGAAATGAACACCAAGATAAATACGTGAGTAAGCCACAGCAGCGGCTAGGCCAACCATAAGAGGAAGGAGACGTTTGTATTTTGAAAAAATAAAACCAAAGAAAGTGGCCAAAGCAAAGGAGTTTGAGGCATGCCCTGAAAAAAAACTATACCGCCCTCCGCAGCCTTCTTTTACCCAACGCATTTTTTCTTTTATCCCCTCTGTATAGCAAGGGCGTAAACGTTCAAAACCGTATTTAAATGCATTGGTGATTTGATCGGTAATAACCACAAGTAACACCGCTAAAAAAAACAAAATAACCGCCTGTTGGGTGTTCCTTTTATATCCTATATAAAGAAGTAAGGATAGATAAAAAACAACATTGGTTGCCTTGTGTGATAAGAGTAAATAAAAGGGATCCCAAAAAGAGGAACCAAAACTGTTCAATTGAAGAAACAAGGCCTGATCCCATTCCAACAAACCTTCTAGCATTACTCTAAATTTTCTATTTCACCATCGAAAAAAGCCAAAGCAGCATCAATCAAATCTGGAGTTGATTTTTCTAATTCTTCCTGATCTTCTTTTCCAAACTCTTCCAACCATTCGATTTCGTCATTTGCTACATTCAATAAGAATCGAGGGTATTCTGTATGCAAAACAAATATCTCATCTTCGAGAGAAGAATTGTCGGCAATTAAAAATTTTGGAATGGCCATACTTATGCGTTTAATAGTTGTTTGGTTCTGTATTTAAAACGTAAAAATAATAAAAATGCAGATGTACTCAGCCCTACCAACAAACCAATCCATATTCCGGTGGCAGCCCAAGGGGTATACAAGCCTAAATACCAAGAAATGGGTAAGCCGACAACACCGTAGGCGACAAAAATAAGTAAGGTAGGAATATTGACGTCTTGCATTCCACGTAAAGCCCCTAGAACTGCGGCTTGCAGACCATCTGTTATTTGAAAAAAGCCAGATACAATCAATAATTTGGAAGCTATCGAAATTACCTCCAGTGTATTCTTGGGCGTGTCTATCCCTTGATTTTCTAAATAAATCCAAGGAAGTTGCTCATGAAAAGCCAAAAAGAAAATACAGAATACGACATCAAAAAGAAAAAGCAATAGAAAAATAGAATAAGCGATGTGTTTTAGGGAGGGGTAGTCTTTCCGTCCCAATTGATTCCCTACACGAATCATGGCCACTACCCCCAAGCCCATCGCAAACATAAAGGTCATGGAAGACAAGTTTAGTGCGATTTGATTGGCTGCCTGAGCGCTTTCCCCCAAAATTCCGGAAAGCCATATGGCAATGGTAAAAAAGACCACTTCAAAAAACATTTGTAAGGCTGAGGGTAACCCTAAGGAAAGTATTTTTTTAAACACTCGAGATTGTAAACTTTTAAAATGAATCCGAACAGAATATCCACTAAAATTGGAATGAAACTGAATGTATAAGGCCAGAAACAAGACCATCACAGCACGAGCAATAAAGGTCCCGATTGCGGCTCCTTCTACCCCCATCGCCGGAAAACCAAAATATCCAAAAATTAAGGCATAGTTTAAAAACACATTGACCCCATTGCCAAATAACGTAGCATACAT
>WTJB01000221.1 GCA_011526335.1 Candidatus Arcticimaribacter sp. | reverse complement strand
TCCCTTATCAATTTTGTGAATACAGCGGGTGTTTCAAAACGCGAGAATCTAATTGATGTTTCTCTTTTAGAATTTTGTGTCCGTGAGCACCTAAATAAAATTGCGCCCCGTGTTATGGCGGTTCTCGATCCTGTTAAGCTCGTTATTACGAACTATCCGGAAGGTAAATCGGAACAGCTTACCGCCGAAAACAACCCGGAGGATCAAGATCAAGGAAGCCGATTGTTACCTTTTTCAAAGACAATTTATATTGAAAGAGATGACTTCAAAGAAGAAGCCAATCGAAAGTACTTTCGCCTAACCTTAGGGAAAGAAGTTCGCCTAAAAAATGCTTACATCATTAAAGGAACAGACGTGCTTAAAGACGCCGACGGAAATATCATTGAAATTCACTGTACCTACGATCCAGAAAGTAAATCAGGATCGGGGACAGAAGCTAGTCTACGTAAGGTAAAAGGAACCATTCATTGGGTAGATGCCATTAGTTGCCTTAATGCTGAAGTGCGCTCTTATGATCGTTTGTTTTTTGATGAACGACCCGACCAACATGAAGACAAAAGTTTTCTAGATTTTATAAATAAGGAATCTTTGATCGTTCAAAAAGCCAAAGTAGAGCCCAGCCTCGCCGATTTAGCCCAAGAACAACAGGTCCAATTTCAACGTCTAGGCTACTTTATTTTAGACCCTGATTCAACACGACAGCAGTTAGTTTTTAATAAGACAGTTGGGTTAAGAGACTCTTGGAGTAAAAAGAATTAATTCCCCTTTTTCTTTTCCTCATTTTGCTTCTTCATGGCTTCCCCTATTTGATTACTAGCCGTGAAAGAAGCGACCATATTATTTAACATATCACTCCCTGCCTGTGGGGAATTAGGTAGCAAAATTAGATTAGAATTGGTTTCTTCCCCAATCGATTGAAGCGTGTCATAATGTTGTGTTACAACAATAAGGGCTGATGCTTCTTGGCTATTGATTCCGACATTATTGAGTACATCAACAGACTCTTCTAAACCGCGCGCGATCTCTCTTCGCTGATCTGCTATCCCTTGTCCTTGTAACCTTTTGCTTTCCGCCTCTGCTTTCGCTTTTTCAACGATAAGAATACGCGCTGCATCTCCCTCATATTGTGCTGCAACCTTTTCTCTTTCTGCGGCATTAATTCGGTTCATGGCCTCCTTAACTTGCGCATCAGGATCGATGTCGGTGACCAATGCTTTTATGATATCATAACCATAATTGATCATGGCATCATTTAATTCTCTTTTTACCGCATTTGCAATATCATCCTTTTTTTCGAACACATCATCCAGTTTCATTTTTGGAACTTCTGCCCGTATTACATCAAACACATAGGAAGTAATCTGATCTTGTGGATAGTCCAGTTTGTAAAAAGCATCATAGACTTTTTCGTTTAACACACGATATTGTACAGAGACTTTCAATTTTACGAAAACATCATCTTTGGTTTTCGTTTCTACAATAACATCTAGTTGTAAGATTTTTAACGATAATCTTCCAGCGATACGATCGATAAAGGGAATCTTTATATGCAACCCAGGTTCTCTAATGACCAAGAATCGACCAAAGCGCTCTATAATCGCTGCAGTTTGTTGTTTAACAATAAATAATCCCGAAAGGATGATCAGAATTAGTAGACCAAGTAAAAAGTAAGTAAAAAGGCTCATAATTTATTTCTTTAAGTGAGAAGATAATTTTTCTATTCTTTTTAAAGTTACGTCTTTTCCTATGATTTTCACAATGGTACTGATGTCAGGTCCAGATAAATTCCCGACGAGTGCCATACGCATGATTTGCATGACATGACCTAAGCCTGTGTTTTCCTCCTCTGCAATACGTACAAGTTGCTCTTTAAAATTGTCCCCATCGAAGTTCACATCGTTCAATAATTTTTCCATTATTGGGTAAGGATCCTTTTTTGTGATCTTTTTTATTCCTTTTTCATCATACTGCAAAGGATCCTCAAAAAAGACGCTTATAAGATTATTGATATCGGTTAATAATTGGATCCGTTCTTTCACTGCCCGTAATGCTTTTCTGAATTTATCCGTATTCTCTACATACGTTTCATTCACATACGCATTCGCTAATACCTCTAAGGTACTATTATCTAGGTTCGCGATATATTGTTGATTGACCCACTTCGCTTTATCAAAATCAAACCTTGCCCCTCCTTTTTGCAGATTATTTACACTAAAGAGTTTCACCATTTGATCTAACGTAACGATATCATCGTCAATACTCCAGCCCAATTGTGCGATATAATTTAAATGGGCCTCGGGCAAAAAGCCTTTTTCTTTATACCCATTACTATCATTCCATGATAATGGAAATACTGGATATCCATTTTTATCCCCATCACGTTTACTCAATTTCCCTTTGCCACTAGGATTCAGAATTAGCGGTAAGTGAAGGAATACTGGTGCATCCCATCCGAAAGCCTTGTATAATAGTTGGTGTATTGGTAAGGAAGGTAACCATTCTTCCCCACGAACAACGGTTGTTATTCTCATC
>WTJB01000123.1 GCA_011526335.1 Candidatus Arcticimaribacter sp. | reverse complement strand
AAATAATATTAAGTACTTTTGTTACTAGATTTAACAAACCAATAGTGCTTAATCAACTGATAACATCCAAAACCCGGTTGCGTTTGCTGATAAAGTTTTTTATCAGTCAAGGCAATCGGGGTTATTTAAATGGCTTGGCGACAGAGTTTAATGAATCGACCAACGCCATCCGAAAAGAGCTCAATCATCTTTCAGCAGCGGGCTATTTAGACAAGACAAAAGAAGGGAATAAGGTATCCTATAAAGCCAATACCCAACATCCACTATTTGATGTACTCCAAAAAGGGATCTACATGCATTTAGGCTTAGAGCATATTGTAGAACGTACCTTAGAGCGTATGGGTCCTGTAGAAAAGATATTATTGATTGGTGACTATGCAAAAGGTCTAGATACCGGGACTATAGAAATTGTCGTTATAGGACAGTCTTTAAACACAGATTATATAGAGGCCTTGGAAGACAAAATAGAGGATTTTATCGGGCGGAAGGTCCGGTTTTATTTTTCGAATAAATTACACCTCAATCACAGCTATATACCACTTTATGAAAGCACATGATTTTTCGGATAGCTTTGTACATCCTACAGCCGTTCTTGATGAAGGATGTACTATAGGAGCAGGGAGCAAAATATGGCATTTTTCGCATATAATGCCTCAAGCAATTTTAGGAGAAAAATGTAATATCGGTCAAAATGTGGTCATTTCGCCTAAAGTAGTTTTAGGCAACAATGTAAAAGTGCAAAATAATGTCTCTATTTATACAGGCGTCATTTGTGAAGATGATGTTTTTTTAGGACCATCTATGGTCTTTACCAATATCATAAATCCTCGTTCAGCCATTATTAGACGGGATCAATACGTTCAAACTCTGGTAAAGAAGGGGGCGAGTATAGGAGCCAATGCAACTATTTTATGCGGAAACACCCTAGGTGAGTACTGTTTAATTGGTGCAGGAACAGTAGTGACAAAACCTGTACCCGCTTTTGCCTTGGTTGTAGGTAACCCCGGGAAACAGATTGGATGGGTAAGTGAATATGGTCATACATTAACTTTTGATCAGCATAATCATGCGCGATGTCCAGAAAGTGGAGAATTATATCGTTTAGAAAATAATCGTGTTCAGAAAGTATGAAAAATTTTATCTTAATCGGTGCAGCAGGATATATAGCTCCACGGCATATGAAAGCCATAAAGGAGACAGGGAATACCCTGATTGCAGCATATGACCCATATGATGGCGTTGGGATTATGGATAGTTATTTTCCTAAAGCTCATTTTTTTACTGAGTTTGAACGCTTTGATCGTCATATTGAGAAACTCAAAAGAGGAGGAACCAAAATTGACTTTGTTAGTATCTGCTCGCCCAATTATTTGCATGACTCTCATATCCGTTACGGACTTCGTATAGGAGCGGATGTTATTTGCGAAAAACCTCTGGTTCTTAATCCTTGGAATGTAGATGCGCTCATCGAACTAGAAAGTGAATATCCAAACAAAGTACATACGGTATTGCAATTGCGACATCACCAAGCGATTGTGGATTTAAAAAACAAAGTGGATCAAGGTCCAGTAGATAAAAAGTATGACATTGAACTGACTTATATCACTTCAAGAGGGAACTGGTATTATACATCGTGGAAAGGAGATGAGTCTAAATCAGGAGGAATTGCCACCAATATAGGGGTACATTTTTTTGATATGTTGCAATGGATTTTTGGTCCTATGGAAAGCTTTACCGTAACCAAAAAAACAAAAGACACCAATGTGGGAACATTGTGTTTTCAGCGTGCAAATGTAAATTGGTATCTGAGCATTAATGCTGAAAATTTACCCCAAGTAGCTAGAGAAAAAGGATTACCTACCTTTAGAACACTTCGTATTGAAGGAGAAGAAATTGAATTCAGTAAAGGATTTACTGACTTGCACACGGTCAGCTATCAAAAAATATTGGACGGCGATGGCTATGGTTTAGTGGACTCGAAAAATGCGATAGAAATTGTGAGTCAAATTAGAAATAAAAAGATATGAAATTAGAAAATTCCAAAGTACTTGTCATTGGAGGAGCAGGTTTTATAGGAAGCTTTGTAGTCAAAGAACTATTGAAACATCCGGTAAATAAAGTGGTTGTTTATGACAACTTTGCTCGAGGCAATAAATCCTATTTAGAAGAACAACTTAAAGACGAACGCTGTAGCATTTTTCCCTTTGGAGGGGATATCCGAGAAATAGATATTCTAAACACCGCAATGGAAGGGATGGATTATGTAATTAGTCTGGCCGCCATGTGGTTGTTGCACTGTAAGGATTACCCAAGAACAGCATTTGATGTGAATATAGCAGGGACATTCAATATTTTTGAAGCCTGTGTAAAAAACAACATTAAAAAACTGATTTGGTCTTCCTCAGCATCGGTGTACGGTGATGCTGTAGAAATTCCGATGACAGAAGATCATCCCTTTAACAATAAAAATTTCTATGGCGCCAGTAAAATTGCAGGAGAAGCGATGGCAACGGCCTTTAATGACAGATACGGACTTAAGG
>WTJB01000061.1 GCA_011526335.1 Candidatus Arcticimaribacter sp. | reverse complement strand
ATCGTTTGTTATCCTACCTTTGGGGGAAGTGGTGTTGTCGCTACAGAATTGGGTTTGGCTTTGTCTAAACGCGGTCATGAGGTTCACTTTATTTCGTACAAGCAACCCGTTCGCCTAGAAATTCTCAACAGTAGCCTTTATTTTCATGAGGTAAGTGTACCCGATTATCCCTTGTTTCACTACCAGCCCTACGAGTTGGCGCTTTCGAGTAAATTGGTGGATACGGTAAAAACCTACGGGATAGAACTCATGCATGTGCATTATGCCATCCCGCATGCCTATGCGGCTTATATGGCCAAAAAAATGCTGCAAGATGATGGCATTCATGTTCCTATCGTGACCACCCTTCACGGGACAGACATTACCTTGGTTGGAAAACACCCTAATTATAAAACAGCCGTCAATTTTAGCATCAACCATTCCGATTGCGTAACCTCGGTTTCAGAAAGTTTAAAACAAGATACCTTAGAGCAGTTTGAGATTTCCAAAACCATACAGGTTATCCCCAATTTTATTGATTTTTCTAAGCATACCCACCACAATGAAGAATGCGAACGCTCTTTAATTGCTGCCGATGATGAACGCATCATTACCCACATCAGTAATTTTAGAAAAGTAAAACGGGTAAAGGATGTCATCAATATTTTTAACCGTATTCAAACCCAAGTCAACGCCAAATTAATTATGGTAGGGGATGGCCCTGAAAAAATTGATATGGTCAACTACTCGCGTCATTTAGGCATAGAGGACAAAGTGAAGTTCTTGGGAAAAACCAATCAGGTGTATGAAGTTTTGTGTTATTCAGATCTGTTCTTACTGCCCTCCCAGGCAGAGAGTTTTGGATTGGCTGCTTTAGAAGCAATGATGATGCGGGTACCCGTTATTTCTACCAATACTGGGGGACTGCCCGAGGTAAATGTCAACGGGCATAGCGGTTATTTATTTGAAGTAGGAGATGTAGCGGGGATGGCCAAAATTTCCATCGAACTCCTTCAAGATGAAGCGCGCCTTAACCTCATGAAAGAAAATGCGCATTCCCATGCTTTGCAATTTGATATCAACAAAGTTGTTGCCCAGTACGAAGCGGTTTACCAAAAAGCCCTAGCGATCTAATTATTCTGGGTGATAAATTTTCTTTGCGTTTTTGTACACTACTTCTTTTTTAAGACTCATTTTCTTGGTCTTAAACCCAGCGTACAACTCCATTTGATCGCCATAATGGGGAGAGTCGGGATGATCTGAACTTCCGTAAGAAATTACCGATTCAATTTCCGGGCCTTCTGGGGTAAATTTTACCAACTCAATATAAGATTCTCCTGCCACCACCTTTACTTTTCCATCTTTGTGCGGAACAGAGGACATGGCTGTAATGACGTCGGGTAATCCAAAAATGGGGAGTTCTTTCTTTCCTCGTACAAGCTTTTGATAATCCCCCAATGGCACGTCCAGACCATCGAAGTGCTTGAGCATATAGGCTTTGGCATTCCGCAGTGCTTTCACCAAAACTGAGGGTGGAATGATTTTGGGTTCGGGCAACTGATTATAAAAGGGATAGAGTTGATGGTATAAAACCAAAAAGGTTCCTGCACCTAAAGAGGTTGCTTCCGCTTTTCTATCCCAGTTTTGTAGCCTTTGAATCAAGGAGGCGATATCGGGATATTTTTCGGCTTCAAGCGCAAATAGATGATTGATGTCCATCCACGAAAACACCATAGGGGTAGGGAGGGTATGGTCGTATTTAATCCGCTTAAAATCTTCATAAGAGAGTTTTTCCTCGGCCTCGATCAAGGCTTTTAATCGGGTAGATCTGTTGTTGTCATAGCGTTCAAAGCCCATGTCTAAAGAAAACAGGTCTCCATCGGGATTGTCTTCGTCAGCGGAGGACAAGAACGGGCTGTGATTGGCATTGTAAAAATAACCTGATGGGGGTTGTATAACCTGGGGCAGTTCTTCTGTGTCATAGGTTTCTTCCCATAAGGTTTTCCGCGTATTTCCAGGAACCACATTGGCCCAATCATAACCTTCCGCACGTTTGGGGATAAGTCCGTTAGAGATATAGAAAATGGTGTCGTTTTTATCGGCATAACCAATGTTGTAACCCGGGAGGGCTTTCATCTTCAAAATATCATAAAACGCGCTAAAGGAGGTTGCTTTATTCATTCGCCACCACTGTTCTAAAGCTCGTATTTCCTTGATTGCCGGGGTACGTACGGCATAATATCCTGTTTTGTTTTTAAGCGTAGGCCCATAAATAGAGCTGTAGTATTTCTTTTTGATGTTTATGGGAAGCCCGAAGAGTTTTATGGTTAAATCGGCCTTGTGTTCTTCAAGGGGCAAGACCTCTCCGTCAACGATATAGTGGTTCTTTTTTTTGGGGTGCATTTGTAGGGCAAAGACATCGGTTTTATCGGGTTGGTTCACCGTGTGGGTCCACCCCAGGTGTTCATTTACCCCAATCAGTATGCTTGGCGTTCCGGCAAATAGTGCCCCTAGAATATTGGTGCCTTCTTCGCTACACAAATGCGCTTCGTACCAAGAAACAGGACCGTCTAACGG
>WTJB01000299.1 GCA_011526335.1 Candidatus Arcticimaribacter sp. | reverse complement strand
ATGTGGTGAAAAACCTGCAACGCCCTACCCTGGTATTGGCACACAACAAAACCCTTGCTGCACAGCTGTACTCCGAATTCAAGCAATTTTTCCCCAACAATGCGGTAGAATATTTTGTGTCCTACTATGACTACTATCAACCCGAAGCCTATATTCCTGTAACAGGAACCTATATAGAAAAGGACTTATCCATCAATGAAGAAATCGAGAAACTTCGTTTAAGCACTACCTCCTCCCTCCTCTCGGGGCGTAGAGATGTCTTGGTGGTGGCTTCTGTTTCTTGTCTTTATGGGATAGGAAATCCGATCGAGTTTCAAAAAAATGTCATCAGCATTACCCAAGATCAGGTCATTTCTAGAACCAAGTTTTTACACCAATTGGTGCAAAGTCTTTACTCTAGGACAACGGCTGTTTTTTCGCACGGTAATTTTCGGGTAAAAGGCGATGTGGTGGATGTATATCCCAGTTATGCCGATACCGCTTTTCGCATACATTTTTTTGGGGATGAAATTGAGGAAATAGAAGCTTTTGACCCCATCACCAATGCAGTCATTGAACAGTATGAGCGATTGAATATCTACCCCGCCAATATGTTTGTTACCTCTCCAGACATTTTGCAAAACGCCATTCATCAAATCCAAGATGATTTGGTCAAACAGATTGACTTTTTTAGAGAAGTAGGCAAACCCCTAGAGGCAAAACGTTTGGAAGAACGCACCAATTTTGATTTGGAAATGATCCGCGAATTGGGCTATTGTTCCGGGATAGAAAACTACTCGCGGTACTTGGACGGAAGAGCTCCCGGCACCCGCCCTTTCTGTCTGTTGGATTATTTCCCTGACGATTATCTTATGGTCATTGATGAAAGTCATGTTACCGTTTCGCAGGTACACGCCATGTATGGGGGAGATAGAAGCCGGAAAGAGAATTTGGTGGAATACGGGTTTCGCCTGCCCGCCGCTATGGACAATCGCCCCTTAAAGTTTGAAGAGTTTGAAGGACTACAAAACCAAGTCTTGTATGTAAGTGCTACTCCGGCGGACTATGAGTTAAAGCAGTGCGAGGGGGTCTATGTCGAACAAATCATTCGGCCTACCGGTTTGCTGGATCCTGTGATTGAAATTCGGCCCAGTGAAAATCAAATTGATGATTTGATTGAAGAAATTCAGCAACGGGTAGAAAAAGACGAACGTACCCTGGTGACCACCCTGACCAAACGAATGGCGGAAGAACTGACCAAATACATGACCCGCATGCAAATTCGCTGTCGCTATATCCACTCGGATGTAGACACCTTAGAACGGGTAGAAATCATGCAGGATTTGCGGAAAGGTATTTTTGATGTTTTGGTGGGCGTCAACCTTTTACGGGAAGGACTTGACCTCCCCGAGGTTTCGTTGGTCGCCATTCTGGATGCCGACAAGGAAGGTTTTTTACGTTCCAACCGTTCCCTTACCCAAACCGTGGGGAGAGCAGCGCGTAACGTACACGGAAAAGCCATCATGTATGCCGATACCATCACCAAAAGCATGCAAGAGACCATAGACGCTACAGAATACCGGAGAAGCAAACAAATGGCGTACAACAAAGCACACAATCAGGTGCCTAAAGCACTCAATAAATCCTTGGACAGTGCTTTGTCTAAAAACTCGGTAGCCACCTATGCCCAAGAAAAAGAAGAACGCAAAGTGGCCGAAGCCGCCAAACGCTTTTTGACCAAACCCGAGATCGAACAAAAAGTACGCGATACCCGAAAAGCGATGGAAAAGGCCGCCAAAGAACTGGACTTTATTGAAGCGGCGCGTTTACGCGACGAAATCAAAGCCCTACAAGAGCAGCTTTAAGCCTCCCTCAGAAGACCTCCATTTTGTAGTCCTGCCCTTTTTTATATATTTGGATAGACAGTACCCGAATCTGTTCTTTATCATGAATAACCTACGGTTTATACCCGACACACACCGGCAACAACACATCAGCAATTTTAACATTGCTGACAAAGGGGAGTTCGATCTAAAAGAGCGTATTGAACGAGCTATGCAAAGACATAGCGCAATAAACAGGATAAGGGTTTATATGGCGGGTAGTTAGGTGTCATCTAAAAAACATACCTGAAAATGGATTATACAGACCTAATGCATATTCATCTTGCAACCGTAATTCCTTGCTTTATCCTTGGGACAATATTATTATTGATAAAAAAGGGTACAAGGTTTCATAGAAAGTATGGAAGAATTTATATGATCTTAATGCTAATAACGGCAATCGTTACTCTTTTTATGCCCGCACAAGTCGGATCAAGAATTTTATATCACTTTGGATGGATACATAGTTTTAGTTTTTTGACAATTTATACAGTCCCAACTGCTTACTTGGCCATAAAAAATGGAAATGTAAAATCTCATAAAAGGAAGATGATTTTACTATATTTTGGAGCAATAGTGATTGCTGGCGGTTTTACTTTTTTTCCTGGGAGATATTTGCATGAATTATTTTTTGGATGAAATTTAAAATAAATGAAAACGAGTGAACTCGAATTTATAATCGAAACATGGCGTCGCGT
>WTJB01000164.1:1497-2574 GCA_011526335.1 Candidatus Arcticimaribacter sp. | reverse complement strand
TTCTTGACAAATGGGTGCCTCTGGAATGGATTGATTGTTTTGATCGCCCCCATTGGCAAAGCTCAATTCGTATTGGGAACTGAATTTTGCATGAATTTCAGCAATAGAAGCACAAACCGTTCGGTCTTTATCAACGGATAAAAAGGCATGGTCAACCGCTTTTATATTGGAAACAATAATCATGCGTTCTTCTTCCTCCTGAAAAACCTTACTCCCCTTTAATGCGCGTTGATGATCATTATTAACGATCACGATCAATACATCAGCCAAAGCTTTGGCCGCATTAAAATACTCCAAATGTCCTTTGTGAATGGGATTAAAATATCCTGAAACAATAATGGCTTTTTGTTTGTCCACTTAAGCTTATAATTTAAGTACGTTTAAAATCATCTTGTACCCGAATAATATCTTCTTCACTTGAAGGATTTTCAGGATTGGTGTGTTGCCATAACTCGGCAACCACCCCCATATTTTCTAGACCCACTAAACGATGACGCTCTCCTTGAGCTAGTTCCACGCGCTCTCCTTTTCGATAGGTTTTCATCGGAGTCTCTTCATCGGTTTCACTTCGGACGATACCTACAGGCCCTTCCAAAACTTGCCATATTTCTGACCGCCGATGATGGTACTGCCAGGATAAGCGGGCTTGCGGGTGTACAAAAATCAGTTTTGGACTCAACTTCCGATAAAAAATACTTTTATCTAAAACCATTCCTGAAAAAAAAACTTGAGCAAAAGCAGCTACGATACCGTTCTGATCCATCCCATCAACTCGAAGCGTCCCAAATTCCGGTCGAGTCTTTTCACTGTTGACGACATTTCCTTGGCTACTAAACAAACATGGTGCCAAATAATCATGATGATAATGGATGTTCTGGTGGAAGGAACTAACAAGAACGATTACAGATGACAGTACCGAGTAAAGTAAGAAAGACTCCTTCATCATCTTATCCACGGTTGTAGTGATAGGATCTTTGTAGTGATGGTTACTTTCTTTATTCTTCCTTCGATTGAAGAATAATCGAAGAGGTATCCTCGTGCCATCATTCATTGTTCATTGACGTCAAGGTGTCAGGT